>NZ_JBQCMF010000008.1:0-206964 GCF_051965295.1 Arthrobacter sp. SAFR-023
CCGACCAATACGAAGTCCTCACCACCGTCATGAACACCGCCACCAACCCCCGCACCACCACCCCGGACACCACCAACAGCGACGCCACCAACACTGACAGCGCCGCCATCGACCTCGACACGGTCTTCAACGCCGCCGCCCCGGAACCGGACCTGGACCGCCGCACCCCCGCCCAGCAACGCCTCGACGGCCTCGTCGGCGCGACCAAGGCAGCCCTCGCCGCCGGCACCCTGCCCACCACCGGAGGACTCCGCCCCCAAGTCATGGTCACCATCGGCTACCAAGACCTCCTCAACAGCATCAAAACCACCGCCGCCCACGGCCCGCGCTACGCTCCGAACGGAAACCACCCCGGCACGCAGCCCACGGACACCGCCCGGCCAACAGACGACACCTGGCAGACCAAGAAACCCCAGCCCGCGCCGGATACCCGGCAGAGCAACGATCCCGAACCGCTGGCGGGCACCGGCACCTGGCCTCCCGTCACCACCCTCCCTGGCATCAACTGGGCCGCCACCGCGCCTGTCGGCCCCACCGGCAGCGGGACCTTCACCTACACCGGCCCCGTCACCGCCTCCACCATCCGCAAAATCGCCTGCGACGCCGACATCATCCCAGTCCTCCTCGGCTCCCAAGGACGCATCCTCGACATCGGCCGCACCACCCGCGTCTTCCCGCCCCACATCCGCAAAGCCCTCAACGCCCGAGACCAAGGCTGCGCCTTCCCCAACTGCACCATCCCCGCATCCTGGTGCGAAGCCCACCACATCACCTACTGGTCACAAGGCGGAACCACCAGCACCGACAACGGCGTCCTCCTCTGCACCCACCACCACCATCTAATCCACAAGGAACAGTGGAAAATCCACGTCAAAAACGGAATCCCATGGTTCATCCCGCCACCACACATCGACCCCCGCCAACAACCCCGACAAAACCACCACCACAAAACATGAAGTGACGGCAGCTTCACGAGAGTCAGCCCGCGCAAGAGTGACAGCAGGTTCCAGACTTAGAGCAGCTTCCCGATCACTGCTGTGGCGTCCAGTTCGGCTGACGTGGCGATCCGAGGGCTCAAGCCTGCACTGACCATGGCCGTGGCTGTATGCGGAGCCTGCAGCCGGCTCGTTTCGATAAGGAGGTGCCCACCTTGCCTGAGCCAGGCACCCGCTCCCGCAATCACCCGGCGCTGGATGTCGAGGCCGTCGGGCCCGCCGTCGAGCGACACCCGGGGCTCGTGAACTCGGGCCTCGTGAGGCATGCTGCTGATGGACGCCGTGGGCACGTACGGCGCATTGACCGCCAGAAGGTCAACGTTGCCTCGAAGGTGGTCCGGCAGTGCCGAGTAGAGATCGCCCTCATGGACTGCGCCGCCCACGGGCAGGACGTTGAGGCGGGCACAACGCACGGCAGCAGGGTCGACGTCGGAAGCATGTAGCTCGATGACGGGCGCCAGCACCGCCAACGCGGTGCCTACGGCTCCGGAGCCACAGCACAGGTCAACAACAACTGGCTTGCTCGAGGGCAATCTCTCCGCGGGCCCTGCCCCCGCGGCGCTCAGGAGTGCAGCTGCCTCGCGGACCAGCAGTTCCGTCCGGCGTCGCGGCACAAATACTCCGGCCCCCACCCTGATCCGCAGGCCGCAAAACTCTGCCCAGCCGAGAATATGCTCAAGAGGAAACCCCTCGACCCGCCGCTGCACGGCGTTGGTCAGCTCATTGGGGGCAAGGCCTGCGGAAAGGAGGAGGTCCGCTTCGTCTTCGGCGAAAACAGAGCCGGCGGCGCGCAGCCTGCCGATGACCTTGGAACGCGAGAGCAATGATCGAATAGGCATGGATGCGTCCTTCGGTTGAATGATGGGCGCTCCGTGCATATGTCCGACTAGCCTTGGCGGTCCGTACGGCGGCCGGTAGAAAGAACCCAGGCTGGAATTGCGTGAATTGTTCTCACCTCCGGTAATCTCAAACGTTCCCAGTTCTGAAACTGGCCTTGAAAATTCCATGTTATCCGACACCCAATCCGGCAATTATTGGCAGGATGGGATGATGACCCACAGCGAAGCCCACACGCTCATCTGGACCGGCTCCTACACCGCGGACAGCGCCGGCCACGGTGCAGGGATCGGGGCCGTATCGGCCAACCCCGACGGGACGCTAACCTGGCGCGGTACGGCCGCAAAGGCTGACTCGCCGTCGTTCGTCGCTGTGCACCGGCAACTCCCGATGCTTTACGCCGTCGGCGAGAACACCAAAACCGTTCAGGCGTACCGGCGGCGGGGAGAGTTCGGCCTCGAAGCAGTCGGCGAGCCCTGGGCGGCAGGCGAAGCCGCCTGCCACGTCACTGTCGATCCACAGGGCAAGTTCCTGATCGTTGCCTGCTGGGGTGACGGCCAGGTGTTGCTGTACGAACTGGCGGACGACGGCGGCATCGCCAGCCGCCTTCCGGCGGCACCATCCAGCGATCCGCACCTGGACAACCGCCCCAGCCGGGCCCATGCGAGCCTGGTACTCGGTGACGGCCGGATCATGACCACCGACCTCGGCCACGACCTCCTCCGCGTGTGGACCCACGCCCCCGCTACGGGCCTGGCACTGGACCACGAGGTGGTGCTTCCGAAGGACAGCGGTCCCCGCCACCTGGTGCAGCACTCCGATGGAACGGTGTTCGTGGTCTCCGAGTATTCCATCGAGGTCTTTGCGGCCCGGGCGGCCTCATCATCAGGGAAGTTCGAGCTGGTCAGCCAGGGTGCCGCCACCTCCGACGGCGCGAAGGACGGGGACTCTGCCGCCGAAATTGCCTGGTCGGCGGACGGGCGCTTCGCTTATGTCGGCGTACGAGGATCCAACCGGATCAGCGTGCTGGAAGTGACTCCGTCGGCCGAGGGCAGTCTGCCTAGCCCGGTCCGCGACTTCGCCAGCGGCGGCGACTGGCCCCGCCACCACCTGGTCCACGGCGAATGGCTTCACGTGGCCCACGAGCGCTCCCACGACATCACAACCTTCCGGCTGGACCCCCGAACCGGCCTTCCGCACGGCTCCATCGACCGCCTCGTGACGGGTTCCCCCACGGCCCTGATTGTGGCAAGCTAAACGGCAATCGACAAAGCCAATACAAGATTAGTCATTGCCAATACGGCCGCATCACAGGCTGTGGCGGTGAATGCGCTTGTCTTGGACGCGTCGGCATTCAACGGATTCCGGGCAGCCCCGCCCGGACAAGCAGCGTTGCTTCGCGGAAGGTCCAACATGCTCACCGTTCCTCGCCTGAATTCCCTGCGCCTGACGTCCACGCGCCGCGCCAGCGTTCCCACCAAGTCCGCCCGAACAACTCTGGCGGCAGCGAGCGCACTCCTCCTGCTGGCTGCGTCGGCCGTACCCGCGCAGGCCACGCCAACCACGGCCGCTTTGCCAACCGCAGCAGACTTGCCGACGCAAGCCTCCGCCCAAACCGCGGCCGCCAACAAAAGCCCGGACCCGCCGTCGGACACTAAATCGGGAACAGGGGGCCATTCGCTGCGAACTCCCGTCACCGGCGAGAACTTCTACTTCGTCATGGCGGACAGATTCAGCAACGGCGACGCCGGCAACGACCAGGGCGGCCTCGGACCGGATCCGATGGTCTCCGGCTTCGACCCCAGCCGCAAGGGCTTCTATAACGGCGGAGACCTGAACGGCCTCCTGGACAAGATCGACTACATCCAGGGGCTCGGGACCACGGCGATCTGGCTGACCCCGAGCTTCAAGAATAAGGCGGTCCAGCCCGAGGACAGTTCCGCCGGTTACCACGGCTACTGGGTCACGGACTTCACCCAGATCGATCCGCACCTGGGCACCAACGCCGAACTGAAAACGCTGATCGACGAGGCCCACTCGCGCGGCATGAAGGTGTACTTCGACATCATCACCAACCACACCGCGGACGTCATCGGCTACAAAGAGGGTGCCCGCACCGGGTACGTCTCCAAGGACAAGGAGCCGTACCGCACCGCCTCGGGCAACGCTTTCGATGACCGGGATTTCGCCGGCCGCGCGGACTTCCCCAAGCTCGATGCCGGGACCTCCTTCCCGTATACACCGGTGCTTGATCCGGCGGAACAGAACCTCAAGGTCCCGGACTGGCTCAACGACCCGACGCTCTACCACAACCGCGGGGACACCACCTTCGCCGGCGAAAACTCCTTCTACGGCGACTTCTTCGGCCTTGACGACCTGTTCACCGAACACCCGACGGTGGTGGCCGGCATGACGGACATCTACGAGACGTGGATCCGGGACTTCGGCGTGGACGGGTTCCGCATCGACACGATGAAGCACGTCAATGACGAATTCTGGCAGCAGTTCGGGCCGGACGTTCTCGCCTACGCCAAGGAGCACGGCAGGGACGAGTTCTTCATGTTCGGCGAAGTCTTCGACACCTCCAAGAGCTTCACGAGCCAGTTCACCACCCGCAACAGGATGCAGGCGGTCCTCGACTTCCCGTTCCAGGACGCGGCGCGCAATTTCGCCTCGAAAAGCCAGAACGCCAAAGCGCTGGAAACCTTCTTCGCAGCCGACGACTGGTACACGGACGCGGATTCCAACGTCTATCAGCTGCCGACGTTCCTGGGGAACCACGACATGGGCCGGATCGGCAGCTTCATCAGTACCGACAACCCTGACGCGGACGACGCCGAACGCGTGGGCCGCGACGAACTCGCCCACGAGCTCATGTACTTTTCCCGCGGAAACCCCGTGGTCTACTACGGTGACGAGCAGGGCTTCACGGGGCCCGGCGGGGACCAGGACGCCCGCCAGACCCTGTTCGCCAGCAAGGTACCCGACTATCTCGACGACGAACTCCTCGGCACGGACGCCACCCACGCCACGGACAACTTCAACACCGGGCATCCCCTCTACGCCAAGATCCGCGAACTCGCGCAGCTGACCAGGGAGCACCCCGCCCTGCGCGACGGCGCCCACCAGCACCGCTACGCGTCGGACGGGCCCGGCATCTACGCGTTCTCGCGCACCGGCGCCAAGGACCAGCGTGAGTACGTGGTGGTGCTGAACAACAGCGTGGAACCGCAGACCGCCGCTGTTCCCACCTACATCGCCAAACGCAATTACAGCCTCATCTACGGCGACGCAGCCGAAAACTCCAAGACCTCAGCCGACGGCAAGCTGACCGTCACGGTGCCGCCTCTATCCGCCGTCGTCTACCGGTCCTCGGGCCGGATCCCCCGCGAGAAGGCGGCGCCCCCCGTCGAGCTGCAAGCTCCCGTTTCGGCTGCGGCTACCGCCGCGTCCGCCGGGGATAACGGCCGCATCCAGGTGGCGGCCGACGTCGACGGCAGCTCCTTCTACGAGGTCACCTTTGAGGCCCGGACGCCGGGCGGCAAATGGGGGCGCGTGGGCACCGATGACACCGCACCTTACCGGGTCTTCCACGACGTTTCGGGACTGAACGCCGGCACTGCCGTGGAGTACCGGGCCGTCGTCCTGAACAACGCCGGCCGCACGTCTGTCAGCGCCTCCCGGTCCGCCGTGGTACCGGACCCGGCGCTGAGCATCCAGCAGCCGGCCGAGGGCAGCACCGTCCAGGGGAACGTGGAAGTGGTTGCCACGGCGGACCCGGAGAAGGCCAGCCATGTGGTGCGGTTTGAGCGCAGCGTCGCGGGCGGGGCGTGGACAGCCATCGGCTCAGCCGATGATTCGTCCCCGGCCTACACGGTGGCGGACGACTTGGCCGCCCTGGGCCTCGACGACGGTACCGACGTGAAGTACCGGGCAATGCTGGACGGATCAAATGTGGTGAGCAATGTCCGGACGGTGGTGGTGGGCGCCGCACCACAGCCCGACTCGGTCACGGTGGCGGGAAGCCTGAACAGCGAGATGGGCTGCGCGGATGACTGGCAGCCGGCGTGTCAGGCGGCGTTCATGACCTTTGATGCGGCGGACCGCCAGTGGAAACTCACGGCAGACCTTCCGGCCGGGCAGTATGAATTCAAGGCGGCCATCAACGGTTCCTGGGATGAAAACTACGGCCAGGACGGCGCGCCGAACGGTTCCAATATCGTGCTGAATCACGACGGCGGCCCGGTCACCTTCCGGTACAGCCATACCACCCACGTCATCACGGCCAGCTAGCTTGCCCACCGCCCGGGGCTACTGCCAGCCAGGCAGTAGCCCCGGGCTCAGGCCCAGGTTCACACCCCGGCGGGCGGCTCAGGCTCAGGCGCGCACGGCCTTCTCGACCGCCGCGAGCAGGGAGTTGAACCGGTCGTCACCCTCAAGGCTGTCGATCAGCACGGAGTCGCCGTCGGAGTTGGCAAGTGGCACCTGCCAGTTGGGGTACTGGGCCGAGGTGGTTCCGGGCTGGTTCTGGACCCTCCGTTCGCCGACCGCGTCCACGAGGGCCACCCCAAGAAGGACGGACGGGGTCTGCGCGAGCAGTCGGTGCAGCGCCTCGATCCGTTCCTGTTCCGAGCCGGCGTCGCCGGCCGAAAGGAGGCCGCGCTGCCGGAGCAGGTCCATCATTTTTTCCAGCTTGGCATTGTGCTCCAGGCGCTCGTCCTCGGCAGAACGTTCCAGCAGCCCCAGAGCGTTGCGCAGCGTCACGTGGTCGCCGGCGAGGTAGCCGGCGGTGGGCGGCAGGTCGTGCGTGTTCACGCTGGAGAGGGCCTGCAGCCGGTACCGTTCGGGAGGCAGCGGGGCGTCGCCGTCGTTCTCAAACCACAGGATCGAGGTGCCCAGGATGCCCCGCGCTGCGAGGTAATCGCGGACCCACGGCTCGAAGGTGCCAAGGTCCTCACCGATCACCACGGCGCCGGCACGGTGCGCTTCCAGGGCGAGGATGCCGATCATGGCATCGTGGTCGAACCGGACGTAGGCGCCGTCCGCCGGCGAGTTCCCTTCCGGTACCCACCAGAGCCGGAAGAAGCCGAGGATGTGGTCCACCCGGATGCCGCCCGAATGCCGCAGCACCGTTGCGAGCATCTCCCGGAACGGCTTGTAGCCGGCCTCGGCAAGACGGGTGGGGTGCCATGGCGGCTGGTGCCAGTCCTGGCCCAGCTGGTTGTACATGTCCGGCGGCGCGCCGACGCTGACGCCGGGAGCGAGGACGCCCTGCAGCGTCCAGGCATCGGAACTCTGGAGGTCCACGCCAACGGCAAGGTCGTTCACCACGCCCAGGCGCATCCCGGCGTTGCGCGCGGCCTGCTGCGCGGATTCGAGCTGCTCGTCGCAGAGCCACTGCAGCCAGCGGTGGAACTCAATCCGTTCGGCCAGCTCGCCCCGGAGCTTCTCAGCCAAAGGCGAGTTGAGCGCAGCCGTTGGGTCGGTCCAAAAAGGGTCATCGGCGTCGAGATCCTCACGGATCGCGCACCAGAGGGCAAAGTCATCCAGGCCGGCGCCGGCCCGGCGGCAGTAGTCCTCAAACGCGAGCTGCCGCGACGGCGAACGGCGGACGCCAAAGATCAGCTCGAGCGCGGCCAGCTTGGCGGAATAGACCTTGTCCCGGTCAAGCCTGATGGCATCCTTGTTCAGCTTCCGCGCCTGCTTCATAAGGCTCTGAATCAGGGCCTGCTTCTTCGGCTTCAGGTACGCAAGTTCCGGAATGGCCTCGATCCGCAGGTACAGCGGGTTGAAGAACCGGCGGGTCGACGGTGAATACGGGGACGGCTCCAGGGGCGGCACGGGGTCGGCCGCATGCAGCGGATTGACCAGCACGTAGTCGGCCCCGCGCGCTCCGGCCACCGCGGCGAGCTCGGCCAGGTCGGCAAAATCGCCCACACCCCAGGAACGTTTGGAACGGACGGAGTACAGCTGCGTCGCCAGCCCCCAGCCCCGGCGCTGCTCAAGGTCGGCCGCCGTGGACAGCCTGGCGGGCGTCACCACCAGCGTGGCCTCCGCAACCACTCCGGCCGCCTCGGCACGCAGGGTGTGCCATCCAAGGCCGGTGTTCTGCGGCACGGCGAACGTGGCCCTGCCGGTCAGAACGCCGTCCACCTCCCGGGGCTCCACCCAGATGTCCTCCTGGACAACCTCCAGCTCGCGCCCGTCCTCCGTGACGGCCCACATCCGGACGGGAGAACCGTGCGGAACATGGACACTCACCTGCCCCGGCGCCCCATCCTGAACTACGACGGCGGGCGGCAGCATCCGGCGCCACGGCGCCAATTCTGCCTCGGCCAATTCGTGCTGGATCAGCTGGTCCGTATGGGCGTCGACGCCCAGCGCGGCCAGGACGCGGATCAGGGTGCCGGCCGCTACGTCATGCGGCTCCCCGTCCCACCCTTGGTAGGACGTGCCAACGCCGTACGCCTCCGCCAGCCATCGCAGCAGCTCGGGATTGACCGCGGTGTTGGTTACCGGCGCTCCGCGGCCCGCCGGCGCTTCGGAGGGAGAGGGTTCAGGGGAGGCTTCAGGGGAAGGTGTTTCAGGGGAAGTCGCGTGCTGCTGGCTGGGAGCCTTCATATATCCGCCTCGTCTGCTGTAATCGGCCCGAAACTAACGCTGCTGCCCGTCGCGGCCGGCCGTTTCAGCAACCCCCGCAACTGCTGGTTCCGATTATTGCAGGCTACGCTGGCTGTCCCGGGCAGAGAGCCTGGTGGGTGTCGTGGGGGCCAGGCCTCAAGCGGCAGTGCACGCCTTCTGAAGTTCGCGGACAGAATCGCTGGGGACCTGGTCACCGGCCTGGGCGATCGCCTTCATGGGCCCGGTGATTTCGGCGGGGACGCCAGCGGTCTCGGCGCCGGCCACAAGGCCCCCGAGTGCTGCCTTGTCCGAGGCGCTGACCAGGCCGTCTTCGATCAAGTTGCAGATCTGGCCCTTCACCTGCTCGGCCGCGGCGTTGGCAACCTGGGAGACCGCCGAGCTCGCCGCGTTCTGGGCTGCCTCTTCGGCCTGGGCGCAGCCCGCCAGCAGGACAACAACAGGAAGCATGGACATGGCGAGGAAGCTGCGATTCATGATTCCACCCTAGCAACGGTGCCCGGTGGAACTTCGACGGCCGACTGCTGCGCTCGGCGGCCGCCACGCTCGGTGCTCGTTAGCCCCTGACAACGGTGTCTAAACCGCCTCCCACAGCGAAGTACCGCCGACCCGCGTGGTCACCGCACCTCAACCCGGGGCTGACAGGCGGGATCCAAGCGCCAGTTCACGGCGGCCCACAGGGTCAAAACACAGGATCCAGGCACTGCCGACGAATCCGTTGACTTGTCTTGTGGACATCCCCTAGCGTTCCAGTGACTGACAACGTTGTCTACCTGCCCGCCGGTTTGGGGGAAGGGCAGAAGGCACGCGCGATGAAGGGCGATACCAGCACTATGCACCAGAGAAAATTCAGCAGGCTCCAGCTATGCACTGCGCTGACCGTGGCAGGTCTCAGCCTGGCCTCGGTTCTGGCCGGAACCGGAACAGCGACGGCTGCCGGGACCTCCGGTGACGAGCAGTTCCGGCCGGCCTACCATTACACGCCACAGCAGAACTGGATGAACGATCCCAACGGAATGGTGTTCTACAAGGGCGTCTACCACCTCTACTACCAGCACAATCCGTCCGGCAATCAGTGGGGCAACATGTCCTGGGGCCATGCCACCTCAACAGACCTGGTGCACTGGAAGGAGCAGCCGCTGGCCATCGCCACTGACGACCAGCAGGACATCTTCTCCGGCAGCGTGGTGGTGGACAAGAACAACAGCTCCGGCCTCGGCACGCCAGAGAACCCTCCGCTGGTGGCCATCTTCACCAGTGCCTACAAGGACGCCTCGCCCTATAAGGGACTGCAGGCCCAATCCCTCGCGTACAGCCTGGACGAGGGCAAAACCTGGACCAAGTACAGCGGCAACCCGGTGCTCAACCGCAACTCGGCAAACTTCCGCGACCCGAAGGTGTTCTGGTACGACTCCCCCGGCGGGGGCGGCTACTGGGTGATGGCCGCCGTCGAGGCCACCGAGCACAAGGTGGTGCTGTACAAGTCCGGCAACCTCAAGGACTGGACGCAGCTCAGCGAGTTCGGCCCGGCGAATGCCACGGGCGGGCTCTGGGAATGCCCCGACCTGTTCCCGCTTGCGGTCGACGGCGACCCCGCGAACGTCAAATGGGTGATGGTGGTCAACATCAACCCAGGAGGCGTGGCGGGAGGCTCGGCCGGGCAGTATTTCGTGGGCGACTTTGACGGCACCACCTTCACATCAGAAACCACGAAGGCCAGCGACGCCCTGCCCGCGGGCACTCCCCTGGCAGGCTTCAACGACGGCACGTACAGCGGCTGGACGGTAAACAACGAACCCGGCAACCCGAAGGACGGGCCCTTCGCCGGGGCACCCGCGGCCGGCACCCTCCCCGGCCAGAACGGCGTCACCGGCTTTGCCGGCGCCGGCCTGATCAATTCCTTCAACGACGGCGACTGGCCGGTGGGCTCGATGAACTCGCCGCAGTTCACCGTGGCCAGCGATTACCTCAACTTCCTGGTGGGCGGCGGACAGCATCCGCGGGTTTCGGACAAGCTGGACAACACCCCTCCGGCCGGGGACCTGCTGTTCAACGGCTTTGAGGTACCGGACGCCTCCACGCTGGCCGACGCCGGGTGGACAGGAACCGGGGATCTGGCACCGGTGTTCCAGCCCGCAACCACCGGCGGCGACTTCTATATCGGAGCCAAACGGATTAACACGTTCGATACGGGAGGAGCGCCGGGCGACGACAGGCAGGGAAGCCTGACGTCGCCGTCGTTCACGGTGAACCGGAACTTCATGAGCATGCTGGTGGGCGGCGGACACCGCACAGCGGGCTCCGGGCAGACGCTGGAAGTCCAGCTGCTGGTGAACGGAAACGTTGTACGCAGCCTCGCCGGGGACGACGCGGGCGCCCTGAACTGGAAGGGCTGGGACGTGTCCGAATTCGCGGGGCAGCAGGCACAGCTGCGGGTCGTGGACCAGGCCACCGGCGGCTGGGGTCACCTCACTCTGGACCACGTCATGCTGACCGACCAGGCCGCCGTGCCCCGTTCCGATGAGACCACCGTCAATCTCGTGGTGGACGGCAAGGTGGTCAGGACGGCCACCGGGGCCAACAGCGAGGTCCTGGACTGGGCGTCGTGGAACGTCTCCGAGTTCAAGGGGCAGCAGGCCAGCATCCGCGTGGTGGACAACAACCGCTTTGGCTGGGGCCACATCCTGGCGGACGAGTTCGTCGCCTCACCGCGTCCTGCGACCCCCCGGGTGCAGACGTACGACTGGCTGGATTACGGCCGGGACTACTACGCGTCCGTATCCTTCAGCAACATGCCCCAGAACAAGCGGATCATGCTCGGCTGGATGAACAACTGGGACTACGCCAACAACATTCCTACTTCTCCCTGGCGCAGCGCAATGTCCCTGCCGCGCGAAGTGGCCCTGACGCATACGGCCAGCGGTCCTCGGCTGACGCAAAAGGCCGTCCAGCAGGTGGATGGCCTCGCCGGGAAGGAAAGCTACGCCGAAAAGCGGGCGCGGAACATTCCCGCCGGCACCCACGCGCTGCCGGCAGCGGCATCCGGCGACGTGCAGCGGATCGATGTGACCTTCTCCCCTGGATCAGCGTCCAAGGCGGGGATCACCGTGCTGGGGAACGGCAGCAAGTCGACTGTCATCGGCTACGACAAGGCAACCGGAGAACTGTACGTGGACCGGAGCAACTCCGGCATGACGGACTTCCATCCGCTCTTCGTTTCGGTTGACTCCGCCCCCGTGTCCGTGGACGCCAGCGGCAACGTGACGCTGCGGATCTATGTGGACCGGTCCTCGGTGGAGGTGTTCGCCCAGAACGGCCTGCGGACCATCACGGACCAGGTCTTCCCGGAACAGGCCCTTTCACCGCAGGGCGCCAACCAGGTGGCACTCTTCGCTGAAGGCGGCACGGCCCGGCTGAAGTCGCTGACGGTCACGCCGCTTAGCCAATCCATGTTCCAGGCAGTGCAGGCGCCGGCTAAGAACAGGAAGTAAGGGCCCGCCCCGGGAGAAGTCAGGCGCACGGAAGGCCGGTGTCCGCAAGAACTGCGGATACCGGCCTTCTTCGTGCTGCTTTCTGGCCTCTTCGCGTTGCGCGTAGCGCCGAGCTGGCCCGGCAGGCGGTGCGTGGCCTAGTGGACCGGATGCAGCCAGGTCAGCACGGAGCCATCCTCCTCGATGTGATCCGCGAGCTCCGCGTTGAACCGGGCGCCGTAATCGGCGCTGATGTGCTCTTGGAAGGCGGCATCGCCGTCGTACACCTCGAAGACGAAGTACTCCCGGGGGTTGGTTTCCCGGGTGTACGGCAGGAACAGCTGGTTGCCCGGCTCCCGGCGGACGTGCTCGGTCAGTTCGCGCATCATTTCCGCGACCCGGTCTTCGCTGCCGGGCTTGACGGTGAATTCTGCGTACAGCGTTTTTGTCATGGTTTTCCCCTCTTGAAGGTTAGGTATGGGTGGTTGAAATCGTGGTGGCACGAAGGTTGGGTTGCTCAGCGCGGCGGGCGGAGTTCCCCTGATCCGCGCTCAATGAGTTCCGTGGGAACGACGTACGTCTTCGGGGCGCTGTCGTCGCCGTCGATCCGCGCCAAGAGCCGCTCGGCGGCGAGCTTTCCGATCCTCTCGGGGTGCTGCGCGATAACGGTAATTCCGGGGTCCATCATGTCCGCGAGGGTAAAGTCGTCGAACCCCACGACTGCCACTTTCCTGCTTGCGCCGAGCTCCTTCAGGGCGCGCATAACTCCGAATGTGACGAGGTTCTGGCTAGAGAAGATGGCCGTGGGCGGGTCCTCGGAGCTGAGCAGCTCCACCGCCGCCTTGCGCGCGGACTCCTCGTCATGGAGCCCTTCGCGGACCGGAACCGTGGAGGTGGATATCCCCGCCCTGCCGAGTTCTTCGATGAAGCCGCGACGGCGTTCCCGGGCGGTCTGGATGTCGGTGCGGTCGCCCAGATAGGCAAGCTTCGTGTGACCCCGCGCGATCAGGTGGGCGGCGGCTCTGGCAGCTCCCACCGCGTTGTCCGTCACCACGGCGTCCGCCTCGATGCCGACGGGTTCGCGGTCAATGAAGACCATGGGCAGGTCCCGTGAATGCTCCGGAATGACGTAGGACTGGCTCTTGGCGATGGGCGTCAGGACCAGTCCATCCACGCGCCTGCCCAGGAAAGCGGCGACCAATGCCTTCTCCCGTTCGGGGTCGTCGTCCAGGCTGGCCGCGAAGACTGCAATACCTCGGGCGGTCAGGGCATCCTCCAGGGCGCGGTGAATCTCGCCGCTAAAGGGGTTCGACACACTTGGCAACAGGAGACCGATCGAAAGGGTCTGGCGGCCGGCCCGGCGAAGGCTTCCCGCTGCCATGTCCAGCTGGTAATTGAGCTGCTGGGAGGCGCCGAGTACCCGCTGGCGGGTTGCCTCGGACACCCCCGGCTCATCGTTCATCACCCGCGAGACGGTCTTGATGCCGACGCCGGCCAGTGCAGCGACGTGCCGCATCGTGGGGCGGCTCTTTGTTGTCTCAGGCTGGTAACGATTAGACATCGTTGTCATTCTTTGGTCCTTCATCATCGAATTTCTCTTGACTGTACCCTGTGAGCTTGATTACATGATGCATGACATCGTTGTCAGGCACCAGAAGTGCCATGAAACCAGGAGATTCAATGTTGAGTTCCAAAGCCCCGCGGACAGTCACCCACCGCCTGCTTGCCATCGGTGCAGTCCTGACCCTCGGCACGCTCAGCCTCACCGCTTGCGGCGGGAGTTCGCCAACCACCTCGTCAGCCGGGAGCTCCTCGGCCGAGAAGGTCGGCGTGTCCCTCATCGTGAAAACCACGTCGAACCCGTTCTTCGTTTCCATGCAAGACGGCGCAAAGAAGGCCGCCGAAGCCGACGGCGTGGACCTGAAGCTCGCAGCCGGCAAGGCCGACGGCGACGAAGAAACGCAGATCCAGGCGATCGAAAACGCAATCTCCAAGGGCGATAAAGGCATTCTGATCACGCCCAACGGCCCTTCGGTCGTCGATGCGCTGAAAAAGGCCAAGGACGCCGGCCTGTTCGTTATCGCCCTGGATACTCCGCCGGACCCCGCGGACGCCGCCGACATCACATTCGCCACCGACAACTTCGCCGCTGGTGAACTGATCGGCAAGTGGACCGCCGCGCAACTTGGCGGAAAGAAGGCCACCATCGCGCTGCTGGACCTGTTCGACGACAAGGTGGTCTCCGTGGACTACAACCGGGACCAGGGTTTCCTCAGCGGCCTCGGCATCGACACTGCGGACAAGAAGAAGAACGGTGACGAGGCCAAGACCGGCAAGTACACCGGCGGCAAGGGCGGCGACTACGAGATCGTGGGCAGCCAGGCAACCCAGGGCGCCGAGGACGGCGGCCGGACCGCCATGGAGACCCTCCTGGCCAAGAACCCGAACGTCAATGTTGTCTACACCATTAACGAACCTGCCGCGGCGGGCGCTTTCGAGGCGCTCAAGTCCGCAGGCAAGGAAAAGGACGTCCTGGTGGTTTCGGTGGACGGCGGCTGCTCCGGCGTCAACAACGTCAAGGCCGGCGTCATTGGTGCAACCGCCCAGCAGTACCCGGTCAAGATGGCGGAACTGGGCGTCAAAGCCATCGTTGACCTCGCCAAGACCGGCCAGAAGCCAGCCAATTCAGCAGGGCTGGACTTCTTCAACACCGGCGTAGAGCTCGTCACGGACAAGGCCGCCGACGGCGTCAAGAGCATCACAACGTCCGAGGCCGCCAAGATCTGCTGGGGCAAGTAGCCAGCCTGGGCCTCGCACCGCGGGAAGGTGCTGAACATGCAGTATTTTCCCGCGGTTCACGGCCACAGGAGATTCCCCGGCAGAAACAGCAGGCGCCGCACCAGCCCCAGCCCCAGCCGAACCAGCCCCCAGCAGGACCTTGAAGTTCAGGAGCAACAATGACCCAGCAACAAACCGCAGGCCCGCCCGCAGCAGGGCATGCAGACCCGGCCGAGGAATTCCTCGGCCGCCAGACCCCGCTCAGCCGAATCCGCAACATCCTCCACCGCTATCCAGCACTAAGCCCGGCCATTGTCCTGCTTGTTGCTGTGGTGGTCTTCGGCCTCCTCAATGAGAGGTTCCTGCGGGTCGAGAACCTGTCCCTGATCACGCAGCAGGTTTCGGTTGTGGGCACGCTCGCCATCGCCCAGACGCTCATCATCCTGACCGCCGGAATCGACCTCTCCGTCGGTGCGGTCATGATCCTGTCCTCCATGGTGGTGGCGCAACTGGCCGTCGGCAGCGGCGTGCCCGCCCCGCTCGCTCTCCTCCTGGGCCTCGTCGTGGGCCTGGCAGCCGGGGCGCTGAACGGTTTCCTGGTCACCAGGTTCCGGCTCCCCCCGTTCATCGTCACGCTGGGAACGCTTAACATTTTCATCGCCGTGACGCTCCTCTACTCCGGTGGCTCCACCGTCCGCGGCTCCAGCATGCCCGGCCTGCTGACGTGGATGGGCAGCACGTTCCCGGTTGGCCCCGTGCGGATCTCTACCGGCGTGGTCATGATGCTCCTGCTCTACATCGCGGTGGCGTTCATCCTCGGAAAGACCGCCTGGGGCCGGCACGTCTACGCGGTAGGCGATGACAAGGAAGCCGCCCGTCTGGCTGGTATCCCGGTGAACCGCGTCCTGATGAGCGTTTACCTTGCAGCGGGGGCCGTGCTGGCCGTCGGCGCGTGGATCCAGATTGGCCGCACGAACGCGGCCAGCCCCAACGCCGGCGTGGACCTGAACCTCGACTCCATCACCGCCGTCGTGATTGGCGGAACCAGCCTCTTTGGCGGTCGCGGCTCCATCTGGGGCTCCCTCCTCGGTGCGCTGATCGTCGGGGTGTTCCGCAACGGCCTCTCGCTGGCTGGCCTCGATGTGCTCTACCAGACCCTCGCCGTGGGCGTCCTCATCATCCTCGCTGTGTCGATCGACCAGTGGATCCGAAAGGTGAAATCATGACCGCCACAGAATTCCAGCCGGCCAAGACTGAGGTCCGCCAACCCATCCTGCAAGCCAGGAACCTCGTCAAGACCTTCGGCCGTGTCGTGGGCCTGGACGGCGTCAGCCTTGACCTCTACCCGGGCGAAGTTCTCGCGATCATCGGCGACAACGGTGCCGGAAAGTCCACGCTCATCAAGTGCCTCACCGGTGCCGAGGTCCCGGACTCGGGCGAGTTGTTCGTTTCCGGCCAACCAGTCCACTTCAAGCGCCCGCAGGATGCCCGCGTCCACGGCATCGAAACCGTTTATCAGAACCTCGCGGTCTCACCGGCGCTCGACGTCGCCTCCAACCTGTTCCTGGGCCGTGAAGAACGGCTTGCCGGCCCGCTGGGCAAGCTCTTCCGCGTCCTGGACACCAAGGGCATGCGCCGCAAGGCCAAGGAGGAACTGACCCGGCTGGGCATCTCGACACTTCAGGACGTGACAGTGCCGGTGGAGAACCTGTCCGGCGGCCAGCGCCAGGCTGTGGCCGTGGCCCGCGCCGCGGCGTTCGGCTCCAAGGTGGTCGTCCTCGATGAGCCGACGGCCGCACTCGGCGTCCGGGAATCGAACCAGGTCCTGCAACTGGTCCGCGACCTCCGGGACCGGGGGCTGCCGGTGATCCTGATCAGCCACAACATGCCGCATGTGTTTGACGTGGCGGACCGGATCCACATCCAGCGGCTCGGAAAGTGCGCGGCCACCATCACGCCGCAGTCGCACAGCATGACCGACGCCGTGGCGATCATGACCGGTGCCGCCACGGCCTGACCGGGCACGCCTCCCAGAACCAGCACCACCAGCAACACAGCACTCCCCACATCCGTCCGCGGGCCGAAACCGGCCCGCGGACGGCTCCATGAAAGGCCCCACCGTGAATCCAACCTCCACCCCCGGCACCCCGAACACAGGCACCGGCACCCTCGGCACCGTGAACGCAGGACCTGCCAGCTTAGGATCCAGCGCGGCAAGCCCGGAAGTCATCGTCATCGGTGAAGCCCTGGTGGACGTCGTCGCGTCCGCAGACGGAACCGTCGAGCACCCCGGCGGATCGCCGGCGAACGTCGCTTACGGGCTGGGCCGGCTCGGCATCCGGACCGCGCTCCTCACCTCGATCGGCGACGACGACCGCGGGCGGGCCATCGAGGCGCACCTGCAGCGTGCCGGCGTCGCGCTCCTGCCCGGTTCGAGGACACCGGGCAGGACGGCGACGGCCACGGCGACGCTGGACGCCGACGGTTCCGCCACCTACGACTTCGACATCCGCTGGGAACTGCCGCCAGTGGCACCGGCATCCCTTCCCAAGGTGCTCCACACCGGCTCCATCGCGACCTTCCTGGCTCCCGGGGCAGCAGCTGTCAGGACCCTCCTGGAGCAGTCGCACCGCGAATGCGTGGTCACCTACGATCCCAACATCCGCCCGGCACTCCTCGGCAGCCATGCCGAGGCCCGGAGCATCTTCGAGGAGCTGGTACCGCTCACCGACGTGGTCAAGCTGAGCGACGAGGATGCCCGCTGGCTCTATCCCGGCCTGCAGCTGGAGGACGCCGCGGCGCGGATCCTCGAGCTGGGTGCGGGGCTCGCGGTGGTCACCCGCGGTTCCGAGGGGTCACTGCTGGCCACCCCGGAGCTGCAGCTGGTGGTACCGGCCGTCCGGTCCGCAGTGGCGGACACCATCGGCGCCGGGGATTCGTACATGGCGGCGCTGATCTACGGGCTGCTTGCGCGCGGAGCGGACGGCCTGGCACCGGCCGTATTGGAAACCCTGGGACGCACTGCCTCGAAGGCCGCCGCGATCACCGTGCGCCGCCCGGGAGCCAACCCGCCCACGGCGGCCGAACTCCTCGCGGACCTGCCGGAGGACGCGGCGGCGCCTGAGGATGTGCCGGCCGCCGCGGTCGCCTGAGAGATCGCGGCTATGACAGCTGGGGCGTACGCCTGGCCGCGGAGCTTGCGCGGCTAGGCTCGGGCCTGGGAAACAGCCCGCCGACGCCCGCGCAACGACGCCGCACCCCACAGCGCCAGGAATGCAGCCACCAGCAGCAACCCGGCATCGCCCAGATCGATGGCGCCCAGCCAGGCGGTGAGCGGGTCCTTCAGCCCGAACGCCGCGTTGAGGAAAGCGCCAAGGGTTATCACGGCAACGAAAAGCGCGGAGAGGGCCGAGAGGCCCGTGATGACGGCGTTGAACCCAAGTTTGCGCAGGGGGTCATGGATGGCCGACTTGTACATCCGCATCATGGCAACGCCGTTCGTGGTGTCGCACAGCGTCATGGCGGCGGTGAACGCGAGTGGCAGAGCCAGTAGCGCGACGGGCGAAACGCCCGCCAAGGAGGCCGCCGTCGTCATCACCAGGAGCCCAATGGTGGTGGCGGTATCAAAACCGAGCCCGAACAGGAAGCCAATCACGTACACGTTCCTGGGTCGCCGCACCTTTGACAGCGGCCGGGCCAGAAGGCGGGCCACAAAGCCCTTGGCTTCGAGCTCCTCCGGCAGCACCGCTCCGCCGCCACGGACCCTGCGGTAGTGCCGGGCCGCACCGAGAAACGCAGACCCGTTGAAGAGCCCCATGGCCAGCAGGAAGAGGCCGGACACCCCACTGCCAATCAGCCCCAGGACCAGGTTTCCGGTGCTGCCCTCGGTCATGAACCTGCCCACCAGCGACACCCCGGAGACCACCAGGGCGCCGGCCAGGATCACCACCGAACTGTGCCCCAGGCTGAAGGCGAATCCCACACTGGTGGGATCCTGCCGCTGCGCCACGAACTTCCGGGTGGAGTTGTCGATCGCGGCGATGTGGTCCCAGTCGTAACTGTGCTTGATGCCCGCCAGGTACGCCGTAAACACCAGCCCGAACGCCAGTGGCTGCCCCGACGCCGCGGTACCGGCGACCAGAAGAACGACGGCGGCAAGGTGCAGGATGCCCACCGCGGAAAAGGTGGCCAGCAGGCGTGTCCGGAGCGGTAACTGCTCCCGCTCGCGGTACATGGCGGCGAACTGGGTCAAGGTAGTCATTAGTACTTCCTCAGGTTCAGGGGCGCCTGGCCGTACCAGCGTTGACGGAGAAGGCCACTGCAGCCACCCAGTAGCGTATTGAGTTTTTCAGTGCTGTTCGACAGGGACCGGAGCACCAGTGCCGTGATGCCGTCCATTGTGGCACTGAGCGAGATTCCTGTGTAGGCGTCGAACTTTTCCGCGAGCTGGTGCAGCTCATCGGCGAGCGCCTGGTCCACCCGCGCGTCCGCCACCACCAGCGAACCCAGGTGACTGTAGCCCTCCATGAAGCCCGTGCCGGTGATGTCGTCGAGGGGCGGGCGGATCAGCAGGTTGTCCAGGGCGAGCAGCCGGGTGCCGCCGTCCGTCTGCACGTGGATCTCGTTGCGGAGCCGCAGCTCCTCGTACCGGAATGAGGCCCCGTCGGGTGACCAGCCGGGCGTGATCACCTCGGCCATCACCAGGCTCGACGTCGGCCGCACCGTGATGTGGGTGTTCTGCCGGTAGCTGGCGTCCCGGTAGGCGATGACCTGGTCCGGCGCCAGCTCCAGCCGTGACCCTTGCCCGAGCCGGACGGTCATCCGCTGCTCGGCAAACGATTCCGGGGTCCGGTAGATCTTCGTCGCGGACTGCGTGGTGAGCAGCAGCTCGGACCGGTCCCCCACCTCCACGTCCAGGACGTAAAGGTCGGCCCCCAAATATGCCCCGCCAGGATTGACGACGACGTAGCAAACCTGGCCCGAGTCATCCAGAAAATGAGGTCGCAGTACGCGAAGCGCACCTTCATGAAATTGCCGGGACGCAATGGAACGCCCTCCGCGTTCGCTGATGACCAGCTCAAGCACACCGCGAGGCGGCCTGACCGCAGAGGCGGCGGAGCCGGATGTAAGGGGCCGCGGCGTGGCGGGCATCGCGAGGGCACGGCCCCTTACATCCGGTGAAGCCGCCGGTGGCACTGCCGCCGTCGTGCTCATTGAGCTAAGTCGAGCATCAGGACATCGCGGCGGATCCATTCGATGACGTGCTCAAGGCCTTCGTCCGTCTTGAGGTTCGTGAAGCAGAACGGCTTGGCACCGCGGAATTCCTTGGAGTCGCGTTCCATGACGGCGAGGTCGGCGCCGACGTGCGGGGCGAGGTCTGTCTTGTTGATGATGAAGAGGTCGGACTTGATCATGCCCTGGCCGGCTTTGCGGGGGATCTTCTCGCCCTGCGCCACATCGATGATGTAGATCGAGAAGTCCACCAGTTCGGGGCTGAAGGTGGCGGACAGGTTGTCGCCACCGGACTCCACAAAGATCACCTGCAGGTCTGGGTGCCGCTGCTTGAGTTCCTCGATGGCGGCCGTGTTCATGGATGTGTCCTCACGGATGGCGGTGTGCGGGCAGCCGCCGGTTTCGACGCCGATGATGCGGTCCTCGGGCAGGATGCCGTTGGCTGCCAGGATCTTGGCGTCCTCGATCGTGTAGATGTCGTTGGTGATGGCGGCCATGGAGATTTCCGCGCTCATGTGGCGCGTGAGCCGTTCCACAAGCTGGGTCTTTCCGGCGCCGACGGGGCCGCCGATGCCGATCTTGATGGGCTCAGTCATGTTGTCCTCCTAAGTCAAAAAGCACAGTTCTAAATCAAAAGCACAGTTAGCTCATGAACATGCGGGCACGCTGGCGCTCGTGCCTCATCTGCGATATCTCCAGTCCGGGGCTGACCGCCCCGAAGTCGTCCGGCGTCAGGCGGGCGGCCCGCTCGACAGCGGCAGCAACGCCGTCGTGCGCGTTCCGCAGCACCCGCTGGCCGGCGGCCTGCCCGAGAGGGATGGCCCGGACGGCGTTCTGCGTCAGGGAGGTGACGGCAGCGAAAAGGTACGCGCCGGTCGCCTCCGCCTGCGGAACCCCCAGGGAACGGGCGACGACGGCGAACGCCAGCGGCTGATGGCCTGCAGCCCGGCCGCCGCTCACCAGCGCCCGGTATGCGTCCAGCTCCCCCGAGGAAAAGACCTCGGCACCGATCTCAATCAGCCGCCCACCCATCTTGACGCTCGCCTCCCGCACCTGCCGAGGCAAAAGCTGAGCAGTAAGCAACCCATCCAGCTCCCCCACAGGCACCCCCTCATACAGAAAACGAATCGCCAAGGCATCCGAATAAGTCAGCTGCTGCCCCAAAAACGCAGCCAGCCACACCCCAAAGGACTCCTCATCCCGAACCACCCCCCGCTCGATATAGGTCTCAAACCCCAACGAGTGCGCAAAAGCCCCAGTAGGCAGCGCGGAATCAGTCAGCTGCCGAAGCGCCAGCTGATAGGTGTCAGTGCGAGTGTTCGGCATGGCGGAAAGGCACTGGCATGACGCGTTCCTGCCGGTCGTAGGGCACTCCGACGTGTTTGAGATAGTCCTCGACGGTGTGGTCGTAAGCGCACACCATGACTTCGGCGCCGTACTCGGACAATGCGTCGAAAAACTGTGCCTGCAGGTGCCGGTTGCCGAGGGAATGCGCCACTATGCCCATCTCGTGGATGCTCCGTGGTGCGATCACCAGGACGTCGGTGGGCAGCACGGAGACCACGATCATGTTCGTTTCAGCCACGTGCAGCACGTCGCCGTCACGGAGGTCAGCCGAGCCGGCAGGAAGCCTGATGCCGATCTCCTTGCCGTGGTCGGTGGTGACACGCTGGATCCGTTTGACCAGTTGGGCGCTCGGCAGCACCACCTTCTCCCGGTGCAGGCCGGAGTAGGATTCGGCAGGCTGGTCGTGCAGGTTGCCGAGGACTTTCTCGATGATCATCTGAACTCCTAGAAGAGGAAGTACCGCTGCGCCATGGGCAGTACGTCCGACGGCTCGCAGGTGACCTCTTCCCCGTCCACGGTCACCGCGTACGTTTCCGGGTCCACCTGGATGTCAGGCGTGGCGTCGTTGTGCTTCAGGTCCACTTTGGTCAGGGTCCGGATGCCGGAGACCGGCCGGATGACCTTCTCCAGGCCCAGATCCTCCGGCACGCCGGCGTCGATGGCCGCCTGGGAGAGGAAGGTGATGGACGACTGCTGCAGGGCCTTGCCGTGGGCAGCGAACATGGGCCGCATGGTGCGCGGCTGGGGTGTGGGGATCGAGGCGTTGGCGTCGCCCATCAGGGCATAGGCAATTTGGCCTCCCTTGATGACCAGTTCGGGCTTCACACCAAAGAACGCCGGATCCCAGAGCACCAGGTCGGCGAACTTGCCCTCCTCAACGGAGCCGATGGAATCAGCCATGCCCTGGGCGATGGCCGGGTTGATGGTGTACTTCGCCACGTAGCGCTTCAGCCGGAAGTTGTCGCTCTCCGTGCCGGAGCCAGATGCTGCACCGTGGGCGGCCCCGGCAGGGTCCTTCAGGACGCCGCGCTGCTTCTTCATCTTGTCCGCCACCTGCCAGGTACGGGTGATCACCTCGCCCACGCGCCCCATGGCCTGGGAGTCCGACGACGTGATGGCGAAGACCCCGAGGTCCTGCAGGACGTCCTCCGCCGCGATGGTCTCGGCGCGGATGCGGGAATCTGCGAAGGCCACATCCTCCGGGATGTCCGGATTGAGGTGGTGGCACACCATGAGCATGTCCAGGTGCTCTTCGATGGTGTTCCGAGTGTAGGGCAGCGTGGGATTCGTGGACGCGGGAAGCACGTTCGGCAGGCCGGCGATCTTGATGATGTCCGGCGCGTGCCCGCCTCCGGCGCCTTCGGTGTGGAACGTGTGGATGACGCGCCCGTCGATGGCCCGGATGGTGTCCTCCACGAAACCGCATTCGTTCAGCGTGTCAGTGTGGATGGCCACCTGGACGTCATACTCATCCGCAACCTTTAGTGAGGTGTCGATCGATGACGTGGTGGAACCCCAGTCCTCGTGGACCTTCAGGCCCACCGCGCCCGCGCGGATCTGCTCGGCCAACGGTTCGACGGCGGAGGCGTGCCCCTTGCCCAGGAGCCCGATGTTGACCGGAAAACCCTCGGCTGCCTGCAGCATGCGGTGGATGTGCCATTTTCCCGGGGTGACGGTGGTGGCCTTGGTGCCCTCGGCGGGTCCGGTGCCGCCGCCCACCATGGTGGTCACGCCGCTGCATAGGGCAGTGGCCACCTGGTCCGCCGAAATAAAGTGGATGTGCGAGTCCACTCCCCCGGCGGTAAGGATCTTGCGTTCCCCCGCGATGATCTCCGTACTGGCGCCGATGATGATGTCCACGCCGTCGGCAATCTGCGGGTTTCCGGCCTTGCCGATCCGGAAGATGTGGCCGTCCTTCAGGGCCACGTCCGCCTTGTAGATGCCCGTGTAATCCAGCACCACGACGTTGGTGATGACGGTATCCGGCACGCCACCGTCAGGGCCTCCGTCCCGGGTGGACTGGCCGTTCTGGCCCATGCCGTCCCGAATGACCTTGCCGCCGCCGAAGACCACTTCCTCGCCATAGTTCGTGAGGTCCTTCTCGATCTCCAGGAACAGATCGGTGTCGGCGAGACGGATGGCATCTCCCGTCGTCGGGCCGTAAAGGTCCGCGTACTGCCTGCGGGACAACTCGAAACTCATCGGTCTCCCCCGTCCCGGTCAATGCCGGCATGGCCAGCGCCGTCGTCGAGGCTGCCGTTCACTGCGTTGCTCAGGCCGTAGACCTCCCGGCTTCCGGCCAGCCTGATCAGCCGGACAGTCTTCCCGTCGCCCGGTTCGAACCGTGCTGCGGTGCCGGCAGGAATGTCCAGGCGCCGCCCGTAGGCGGCGTCGCGGTCGAATTCCAGCGCCGGGTTCGCCTCCGCGAAGTGGTAGTGCGAGCCCACCTGCACGGGCCGGTCACCGGTGTTGAGGACAACGACGTCGACCGCCTCGCGGCCCGCGTTAATCACCAGCGGTTCAGGACGCAGGACGTACTCTCCGGGAATCATGGCGCACCCCTATCGGATGGGGTTGTGGACTGTGACGAGCTTCGTGCCATCAGGAAAAGTGGCCTCGATCTGGACATCGTGGATCATCTCCGGCACGCCCTCCATGACGTCGTCGCGGCTGAGCAGCGTGGTGCCGTAGCTCATGAGCTCGGCCACGGTGCGGCCGTCCCGGGCACCCTCGATCAGCTCGTAGCTGATGATGGCCACGGCCTCCGGGTAATTCAGTTTGAGCCCGCGCCCCTGGCGCCTGCGGGCGAGGTCGGCGGCGACCACGATCATGAGCTTTTCCTGCTCACGGGGCAGCAGATGCATGAGGATCCCTTCGACGGCCGGCGGGTCTGTGTGGGACCCAGAGTAGGCCCCCTACGTTTCCACTACGTTTCGGCAGAGTCAGGTCCGGCTCTTAGCGGTCGCCGCTGAGCCGGGCAAGGATCTCGTCGCTCGACCGGACCGGCTGGCGATACGTGGTGGACAGGATGCGCAGCATGTCCTTGGCGTCCTGGCTGTCCTCCGACGCCATGGCGTCCTCCGCGTACGTAACCCGGATGTTGTGGGCGAAAGCGTCCGCTCCGGTCTGGGCGATGCAGTTGTGCGTGGAGACCCCGGCCAGCACCACTTCGTCGGCGCCCCAGTTCCGCAGCCGGGACAGCAGGTTGGTGCCAACAAAGGCGCTGTCCCGCGTTTTGCTCAGCTGGGGCAGGCCGTCTGTGGCCAGGCCTGGCACAGCCTCTGCCTGCTCGCTGCCGCGGAAAATGAAGCCCTGGTCGTCGTCGAGCATGCTCAGCGTCCACGTTGACTTGTCCCGCTCGTGTTCGGTGCCAACCAGCAGCGCCTTGTGTCCGCTGGAGGTGAAGCCCTCCAGCAGCCTGTTGCATGAGGTGACGAGCCGCTCCTGCTGGGCTGCCAGTTCCGGCGCTTCGAAGTACGCGTTCTGCATGTCAATAACGAGCAGAGCAATCATGGTGCACCTTCCCTTCACTGTGCCGGTGACGGTGACGTACCCGTTCGCGGAGCCTGTGAAACCCGGAATGCGAAACCCTACCGCGGCTCTAGGGGGCCGAGGCCCGGATTCGCAATTCGAATTCCGCTTCCGCGTGCACGCCCCCCGCGGCCTTCTCGGTCCCCTCGATCCGGTCGATCAGCAGCTGCACGGACCGCTCCGCGATCTCGTTCATGCCGGGAGCAACAGTGGTCAGCGACGGGGACGAGAACCGCGCCTCATCGATGTCGTCGAACCCGGCCACGGCCGCGTCCTCGGGCACCCTTACCCCGCGGAGCAGCAGTTCGTGCATGGCACCCAGGGCCAGGGCGTCATTGAGTCCAAAGACGGCGTCGAACGGCTGGCGGCCCTCAAGCAGCCTGGCCACCGCGGACGCGCCCCCGTCACGGCGCCACTCCGCAGGGACAATCAGGGCCGGGTCAAAGTGGACTCCCGCCTCGGCCAGCGCCTCCCGGTATCCGGCCAGCCGAAGGCCGGGCGAACCGGCACGGTCCCCGGGGGAAGCACCTATCACCGCAATACGACGCCGGCCGCCCGCCAGCAGGTGTCCAGTCATGGCCTTGGCCGCGCCCACATTCTTCATGGTGACTTGGTCGAACCGGGGGTCGTCGATGTGTTCGCCGAGCATCACGAGGGGCTTGGTGCCGCGCCGGGCCGCGGCCACAGCGTCCGCGTCGAGAACCAACGGAGTGAACAGGAGCCCGTCCGTCAGCTGGCTGAGGGATCCCTGCAGGGCACTCAGCTCGTTGGACTCAGTGGCCGCTGACTGTTCCACCAGGACGCGGTAGTCCCGGCCGGCTGCCACCGTCATCAGCCGGGAAGCAAGCTCCGCGTAATACGGCACGGAAAGGTCGGACACCACCAGGCCCAGCATGCGGGACTTCCCGGAACGCAGGCTCCGTGCCGTCAAGTTGGCCTCGTACCCGAGCTCGGCGATGGCGTCCAGCACTTTCTGCCGTGTGGCTGGCCTGATGAACTCATAGTTGTTGAGCACGTTCGACACAGTTTTCAGGGAAACTCCGGCCGCGCGGGCAACCTCGTTCATTGTCACGGCCATGCAAAGCCCCTTTCACGGCACACTTTTCCCCCGGGCATATCTCCCGGCTACCTTCCTCTTTGCTACATCGTTGCAGAATGCAGGCCGCCCCGCCCGCCAAGAATTTCCCAAGGTGGTTACCCCATCCTTTCTGCAAGGTCTCTTGGCTCTGGGGCCAGGCAACGGCGCCTGGCCCCAGCGACAATCCAGCGGTGTCCTCTAAGCGGCGGCCACTGCCGGGACCGGTCCGGCAAACGGTGGCCTCTTAGGCATTAAGCGGCGGCCACCACCCGGGGCGGCAACCAAGCGTCCGCGGCAGGACAGGGTGGGGAACGTTGCGGCAGAAGGGGGCCGAATTGTTGCAGGGTGCAGGGGGGTCCATAGAAGGATTACCCCCGACGGAACGGCAGTTTGGTCTTGTGGTTTCCCATCATGCCCGCACACCGTACCGGGGTTCCTTGCCCTGGTACGGTGACGGGGGTCCCGGACCGGTTGGCGGCGAGGAAGGCCGGGGATCCGGCCTGGAGTTCCTGGCCCGGCTCGGTTCGGGACCCATCCGTATTACTTCCGGCGCTATTGCGGACGTGGACGGCGTTGCGGGAGCAGTGGTGCTCGCCACGTGCAACCGGTTCGAAGTCTATTGCGACGTCGCTCCGGCCGCGGATCCGGACATCACCAGGAAGCGCGTGTTGGGCGTCATCAGCACATGTTCAGGTATTTCGCCCGAGGAACTCGAGCGGGCCCTTGACTGCCTGACCGGCACCGCCATGACTGAGCATCTCTTCTCGGTGGGCGCCGGCCTCGACTCGGCAGTGGTGGGCGAACGCGAAATCGCCGGCCAACTGCGCCGCTCGCTGGCCTCCGCACAGGAGGAGGGAGCGGCCAGCGGCGCCCTGGTCCGGCTCTTCCAGGCGGCCTCCCGTGCCGCCCGCGAAGTTGGCTCGCTGACGGCCCTGGGTGAGGCAGGCCGCTCCATGGTGTCCGTTGCACTGGACATCACCCAATCCAAGCTCGAACGCCAGGGCCTTTCCGGACTGTCCGTGGTGGTCATCGGCACCGGGGCCTACGCCGGCTCTACCCTTGCGCTCCTGGCGGCAAGGGCGTGTTCTGCGGTGTCCGTGTTTTCCTGGTCCGGACGGGCCGAGGCCTTCGCGTCAGCCCGGGGCGCCACCGGCCTGGCCGCCGAGGATCTGCCCTCTGCCGTCCGCGGAGCGGATGTGGTAATCGGCTGCAGCGGCCGCGGCCCCAGGCTCAGCCCGGAGGACTTTCGGAGCTTCCGGCAGGGCGTTCCCGCCCCGCTCGTCGTCGTCGATCTCGCCCTGAGCCGGGACTTTGAGCCGAAAGTAGGCGAACTGCCCGGGCTAGACCTCATCACGCTGGAGCATGTGCGGCTGGCCTCGCCGCGTGAACAAACCGACGTCGTCCGCCAGGCCGGTGAGCTTGTCCGGCAGGCCGCCATGAGGTTTGAGGAGGACCGGCAGGCGCGGCTTCTGGATCCGGCGATCATAGCGCTGCGTGGCCACATGCAGTCGGTACTGGCTGATGAAGTGGCGCGGGTGAAGAACCAGCACGGCTGCACGGCCACAGCAGAAGCGGTGGAATTCGCCCTCCGGCGGGTAGTGCGGCAGCTCCTGCATGTGCCAACCTCGCGGGGGCGCGAACTGGCGGCAGCCGGCAGGCAGGACGAGTACATGGCTGCCCTCGAAACGCTGTTCGGGCTCGACCTGACGGCAGGGGTGGAAGCGCAGGCCGCAGCAAACGGCGCCTTCCCGGAAGCGGAAACGGGCACGCTGGGCTGCCCGGCACGGGAGCGTCAAGGCATTGTGGCCACGGAGGACGCCCTGCCGGCAGCAAGCTAGCCGCCGTTTCCTCTAGATCCGTTTCCGATAATCCCGCACATAAAAAATCCCCGGCTTCCTGTTGCCAGGAAGCCGGGGACTTTCCACTCTTCGCTAAAAGAGTGGGCCCTGTGGGGATCGAACCCACGACCCACGGATTAAAAGTCCGATGCTCTACCAACTGAGCTAAAGGCCCAAACTGCCTGCTGGAATGCGGGCCACAAAAGCCTGCAAACGCGAAACAGTTCCAGTCCATTTCTGAACGTTTAATACTGTACCCCAGACGGTGGCGACTTCAGCACGGCGCCCCGCCGTCGCCGTCGAACGTGTTTTTGACGGCCGCCAGCAAGGGCTTCAGGTGCCCGATGGATGCCGTTTCCGGGAAATGCAGACACTGGAAGGGACGCTCGATTCCGGTTCCCTGCAGGAGTAGCGTGGGACCATGAGCCAGAACGCAGGAACCAGCGGCCCGGGCGGGGCGGAGCGGCACCACAAACCGAAGCCTTTTGCGCCCATTGATTTCGAACCTTTTGCAGGCGGCGCCGATCCGGCGCGCGTCTCGGAAGCTGCGCACCTGGCCGCCCAGGCCCTTGTGCGCCACGGGCGGGACAGCGATGATCCCGTCATCACCAAGCGGCTCGTGAAGCTGGCCGATGAGCAGGGCCTTGAGGCAATAGCGGAGATGTGGGCGGAAAGCCCGGCTCGCTCGCTGCCCGGCGCCCTGTGGCGGCTGTACGCCCTCCGCGCGGCAACGGTGCAGGATCCCGAGCGCATCTCCGTCTATTTCAAGGCCGGCAAGGACACCGCCCAGGTCTCCCATGTGGTGGCCGGCGCCGCCGAGCCGCCCGGTGCCGATGAAATGAAGACAATGGCGGACGCGATCCTGTCCGGGGCCTTCGACGGAGAGTTCGATGTTGCGCTGGAGCGCTCTGCTGCTTTCTGCCGCGTGGTGGCACTCGGCCAGGCCACGCTGGCGGATGGCGCGGAGCATTCGAACGAGAGCCACGCGCGCAAGCTGACGCGCAACTCGCACCTGCTCGTGAAGACCGCAGAGGACCTGGAACACGCCGCCAACGCCTGGCGGCTGGGTGAGCTTGACTGACCCATCAGCCTCAATCTGTCAATGTTGACTTGGCCCAACCAAAGTAGAACACTGAAATAGGTGCCGAACCGCGAAACCCCCGGGCTTCAACATTTAGCCGCCTAGAGCGGCCTACCGCCGAGAGGCGTATCCGGTTCGGCACCATTTTTATGCCCCAACGCAGGTGCCGGTAAAGTACTGACTAGCTGCGGCTCGGACGTCAAGTCAAGAACTCCCGCGGCGTCCCGCCCTGACGATCCTCCGGAGACCGGTACTGATGAAGCTGCGCCTTTTTCCCCAGGAGCCCGCAGGCCTGAACCTACTTTCGCAGCTGGCCCGGCAGATCGTTTTCGCCAGCGCCACCATGGCGGAAATCCTCGGCGCACCGTCCTCCGAGCACCACCGGCTGGTGGAGGACATGCACAACCACGAGGCAAAGTCGGCCGAGCTGCACTTCGCCCTCCTGACACACATGCGCACCAGCTTTGTGAATCCGCTCCCCCGCGAGGACATGTATGCCCTCTCGCAGAGCCTGAACGAAGCCATTGAAAAGCTGGACGCCGCCGCCGAGTTGGTGGCGCTCTACAACCTGGACCGGCTGCCGAAACGCGCGGCCGACCAGCTTGAAATCATCAGCCGCCAGGCCGAGCTGACGGCTGACGCAATGCGCCGCCTGAACAATCTGGACGACCTTGAGGACTACTGGATCGAGGTCCTTCGTCTGGCCAAGCGGGCTGAACGCACGCACCGTGTCTGGGTCGCGGACATGCTCAAGGAAATGAAATCAGCCCAGTATGCCCGCAACCGGGACATCGCCAACCAGCTGGTCGACGTCACTAAGGACATGCGCCGGATCGCCACGCAGGTGGGCAGCATCATCGTCAAGGAATCCTGAGTGACGCTCTTCATCTTCGTCCTGGTGGTTCTCCTCGGCGCGGCATTTGCCTTCATCAACGGCTTCCGGGATGTGTCCACGTCCGTTGCCCTGGCCGTGCGGACGCGTGCCCTGACCCCCACCATCGCCGTCCTGCTTGCCGCCCTTTTCAACCTCATAGGCGCCTTGCTCAGCGCCGGACTGGCCGTGGCGATCAGCCAGAACTGGGTGGCCCTTCCTCCCGGGAACAGCGGCCTGACCATCATCGCCGCCGGCCTCGCCAGCGCGTGTGCCTGGGGTATTTTCCTGTGGTGGCGTGGCGTTCCGTCCTCCTCCACGCATGCCCTGGTGGGCGGACTTGCGGGTGCCGGAACCGCCAGCGCGGTGGTGGGCGGCAACTCCGTGGGCGGGGTGGACCAGTCACTCCTCTTCCAAGTGATCCTCCCCTTGGCCCTCTCGCCGGTTGTAGCCTTCATCGCCGCCTACCTGCTGGTCTTTCCCGTGACCTGGGCCGCGCGCTACACCCAGCCGAGCGTGGTTAACAAGCGTTTCCGGGCTGCGCAGTCGATCGCCGCCGGCGCCGTGGCCTTTGGCCACGGCCTGCAGGACGGCCAGCGGGTCAGCGCAGTGCTCATCCTGGCACTGCTGGCGGCCGGCTATTCCGACGGCGGCTCGCTTCCGATGTGGGTGGCTCTGCTGTCCGCAGTGATGATCACGGTGGGCACGCTGTTCGGCGGCTGGCGCATCTCGCACACCATTGGCTACCGGCTCACCCGGATCGATCCGTTGCGCGGCGTGGTGGCCCAGGGCTTCAGTGCGCTCCTGCTGTTTATTGGCGCCATCGGGCTCCACTGGCCGGTTTCCACCACCCACACGGTCACGTCCGCCGTGCTCGGCGCGGGGGAAAACCAGCAGTTCGCCACCAGCCACCGCAAGCTGGTCACCCGGATCCTGTCGCTGTGGGTCCTGACGCCGGCAGCCACCGCCGCGGGCGCCTTCGTCCTGGAGCTGGCGCTCTCCCCGCTGATCGGCGTCTGAAACAGCAACGCGGGGTCATTTAGCGCCCATTCGGAGGTCCGAATTGGGCGCTAAATGACCCCGCGTTGGTGTAGAGAACCGGTCGGGGGGACTATCCGAAGCGGCCGGAGACGTAGTCCTCGGTGGCCTTCTGGCTCGGGTTGTTGAAGATGGTGCTGGTCTCGGCGAACTCGATGAGCTTGCCCGGCTTGCCGGTGCCGGCGATGTTGAAGAACGCCGTCTTGTCCGAGACGCGGGCCGCCTGCTGCATGTTGTGGGTCACGATCACCACGGTGTACTGGTCCTTGAGCTCGTTGATGAGGTCCTCAACGGCCAGGGTGGAGATCGGGTCCAGGGCGGAACACGGCTCATCCATGAGGATCACCTGCGGCTCCACGGCAATGGCGCGGGCGATGCAGAGGCGCTGCTGCTGGCCGCCTGACAGTCCCGAGCCCGGCTTCTCCAGGCGGTCCTTTACCTCGTTCCAGAGGTTGGCGCCGAGGAGTGAGCGCTCCACCAGGGCATCGGCCTCGCCCTTGGAGATCTTCTGGTTGTTCAGTTTCACGCCGGCCAGGACGTTGTCCCGGATGGACATGGTGGGGAACGGGTTGGGCCGCTGGAACACCATGCCGATCTGGGAGCGCACGGTCACCGGGTCCACGCCGGGTCCGTACAGGTTGTCGCCGTCGAGCAGGACCTCACCTTCGACGCGTGCGCCGGGCAGCACCTCGTGCATGCGGTTGAGCGTGCGCAGGAAGGTGGACTTGCCGCAGCCCGAGGGACCGATGAAAGCCGTGACGGACTTGGCCTCGATGTTGATGCTGACGTCTTCCACGGCCAGGAAATTGCCGTAGTACACGTTCAGGTCTTTGACGTCGATGCGCTTGGACATGATGTTCCTTTAACTTGCTCGTATGAAATGAAGTCTAGATCCCGGCTTCTCGAGCCGAAATACGGTCCGGTATAGCCGGTCCGTACTAGCGGCGGCCTGTCTTCGGGGCGAAGACCCGGGCAATGAGGCGGGCGCCGAGGTTGAGCAGCATCACCAGGATGATGAGGACCAGGGCCGCACCCCATGCCCGTTGCGACGACGGATCGGGGTTGGACGGGGAGGTGGGGTTCAGGATCTGCGTGTAGATGAACGTGGGCAGGGACGCCATCCATCCGCCGAACACGTTGTTGTTGATGCTCGTCGCAAACCCTGCGGTCACCAGGATGGGCGCAGTCTCGCCGATGACCCGGGCGATCGCCAGGGTGACGCCGGACGCAATGCCGGAGATCGCCGTCGGAATGACCACCTTGAGGATGGTCCGCCACTTGCGGACGCCGAGGGCGTAGGCCGCCTCGCGGAGCTCGTTGGGCACGATCTTCAGCATTTCCTCGCTGGAGCGGACCACCACCGGGATCATCAGCACGGACAGCGCGACGGCGGCGACGGCGCCGGTCTTGGTGCCGGGGCCCACCACCGCGAAGAAGAACGCGGCAGCGAAGAGGCCGGCGACGATGGACGGGATGCCTGTCATGACGTCCACAAAGAACGTGATGGCGCGGGCCAGCGGCCGGTCGTTGCCGTACTCGACGAGGTAAATCGCCGTCAGGAGGCCCACCGGAACGGAGATGACGGTGGCCAGCAGGGTGATCTGCAGGGTGCCGATGAGGGCGTGGTAGATGCCGCCGATAACGGGCCCGGTGCCTTCGGCCGCCCTGTTGTCGTACACGCCGGTGACGCCGTTCATCGACGTCCCCAGGAAGCCGGGGTTGAGCAGGCCCGGGATGCCGTTGACCATGACGGTCCAAATGACGGAGATCAGCGGCAGCAGGGCGATCAGGAATGCGCCCACCACGAGGCAGGTGGCTAGCTTGTCCCTGGCCTTGCGCGACCCCTCAACCGCGGCGCTCCAGGCGACGAGTCCTGCGGCGAACAGGATGGCGGAGACCACTCCCCAGCCGAAGACATTGAAGCCGATCAGGGCGAGGATGGCAGCTCCGAGGACCAGCGCGACGCCCAGGACCACGTAAGGGGCGTACTTGGGCAGCTGGCCCTTGGTCAGGGCTGACCGCTTGCGGACCGGGGTCAGGGTGGAGGTCATTTAGTTGGCTCCCGAGAATTCTTTGTGCCGGCTGATGATCCACCGGGCGAGGATGTTGACGGCGAGGGTGATCACGAACAGGACCAGGCCCGCGGCGATCAGGGTGCTCACCTTGAGGCCGCTGGCCTCGGGGAAGTTCAGGGCGATCTCGGCGGCGATGGTCTGGTTGCCGGACTGGATCAGGCTGGCGGTGAGTGCGCCGGAGGACAGCACGAGCGCCACTGCCATGGTTTCGCCCAGGGCGCGGCCGAGGCCCAGCATGACGGCACTGATGATGCCCGGTCGCGCGAAGGGCAGCACCGACATCTTGATCATTTCCCAGCGCGTGGCGCCCAGTGCGAGGGCCGCTTCCTCGTGAAGCTTGGGGGTCTGCAGGAAGATCTCGCGGGACAGCGACGTGATGATGGGGATGACCATGACGGACAGCACGATGCCGGCTGTCAGGATGGTTTTGCCGGTGGCGGAGGCAGGTCCCTGGAAGATGGGCAGCCAGCCCATGTTGGTGGCGAGCCAGCCGTACGCAGGCGAAATCTGGGGGGCCAGGAAGGCCGCGCCCCAGGCACCGTAAACCACGGAGGGGATCGCGGCGAGCAGGTCAATGACGTAGCCGAGGCCGGACGCGAGGCCGCGAGGGGCGAAGTGCGAGATGAAGAGGGCAACTCCGACGGACACCGGCGTGGCGATGGCCAGGGCGATGACGGCAGCAATGAGGGTGCCGACGACGATTGGCCAGATGTAGGCGAAGAAGCCTTCCCCGCCCTGGATGTCCGCGGCGGGGGCGGTGAAGGCGGGAATCGCCTGGATGACAAGGAAGAGCGCCACGCCGAAAAGAACGGCAAGGATCAGGCAGCCTGCCGCCAGGGCCGCTCCGGAGAAGACTTTGTCCCCGGCGCGGCCGGCGCCTCGGGAACTGGTCAGGGAGGTGGTGGTCATACCCGGCCCTTCGGTGTTGGTGGTGCAGAAATGTGGATGGTGCTGAAACCGCGCTTTACACGGCTAAGTTCCCCGCCCTGCCTGGCGGCTGGGCGGGGAACCTCGGCGAATAGGTGAGTCGTTACGACTTGACCTTGATGGTTTCGATGGCCTTGACAGCCTTCTCGGCCAGCGTGGCGGAGATCGGAGCCGACTTGGCGGACTCGGCGGCCGCCTTCTGGCCCTCTTCGGACACTACGTAGGTCTCGAAAGCCTTGACCAGGTCCACGGTTTCCTGCTTGTCGTAGGTGGAGCAGACGATGTGGTAGGAAACCAGGACCACCGGGTAGGCACCGGCCTCGGTGGTGGTGCGGTCGAGCTTGATGGCGCCGCTGGTATCGGCGCGGCCTTCAACGGGCTTGCCGGCGTCGACTGCCTTGGAAGCAGCTTCCGGGGAGATCTTGACGAACTCGGAACCGACCTTGATCTGGGCGATGCCCAGCTTGCCGCCAACGGCGGAGTCGTCGGCGTAGGCCACGGCGCCCGGGGTGTCGGTGACGGTCTTAACGACGCCGGACGTGCCCTTGGCGTTCTCGCCCTTGAGGGATGCAGGCCAGATGCCGTCGGCCTTGTCCTTCCAGACATCGGGAGCCGCGGCGGAGAGGTACTCGGTGAAGTTCTTGGTGGTGCCGGAGTCGTCAGAGCGGCTCACCGGGGTGACGGCGAGGTCCGGGAGCTTGGCGTCCGGGTTCAGGGCCACAATGGCGGGGTCGTTCCACTTGGCAATCTCGCCACGGAAGATCTTGGCCGCGGTGGGGGCGTCCAGCTTCAGCTCGGTGATGTCCGGCAGGTTGAAGGCAATGGCGATCGGCGAGATGTAGACGGGGATCTCGATGGCACCCGCAGGCCCGCACACCTTCTTGGCCGCTGCCAGTTCCTCGTCCTTCAGGTAGGCGTCGGAACCGGCGAACTGAGCCGAACCGTCGACGATGGCCTTGCGCCCGGCGCCGGAGCCGTCCGGGGAGTACTGCACGGTGGCGCCCTGGTTCGCGGAGGCGAAGTTGGTCTTCCACACGTCCATGGCCGCGCCCTGCGCGGAGGAGCCGATGCCGGTCAGGGTGCCGGTGACCTTGGTGCCGGCGGCGGAGGCGCTGCCTGCCGGGGCGGTGTTCGTGGCGTTGTCTGAACCACAGGCGGTGAGCGCGAGTGCGCCAGCGGCGATGACAGCGATTGCCGCGTGGCGGCCGAAGCGGAGTGCCTTCACTGGGTGTACCCCTTCCAGGGTTTCTGATGCGGTGCGGACCGGAGACGCCCGTACGGGAGATTCGTACTTTTTGTACCTTCAATGAAGTTATGGGCCGCAGGTAACAAGTTTTGGGGTCGGAGGTGAACGCAGGGTTAACGACGGCGGGCCATTGGCTTACAGATGCTGGGTTGCCATTGCGTTGGCTGCGCCACAGCCGTAGTGGATCCGCCACATTGTCAACAGGCATAACGGCGGCCCCACGTGGCACGATGGGCGTCATGGAAACTTCAGGGCCGCTGGACGCGCGGCAGTTGGGCGAGGGGCCGCCGTCGGATTCCGACGTGGACCTGTACCGCAGGCTGAGTTCGGACCTCACCGCCGGCGTCGCCATGGTTTCCACCCGGCTGCGGAACAGGGACTACGCTGCCACGGTCAGCGGCTTCCTCTCGGTGTCCTACGACCCGCCCACCATGCTGGTCAGCCTGTTCGCGGAATCCCGCATTGGTGAAGCGGTGGAGGAAGCGGGGACGTGGGCACTTAGCGTGCTGTCCGGCAAGCACCAGGGCACGGCGACGTGGCTGGCGAGTCCGGGGACGCCGCTGCACGGACTGCTCGCGCAGGTGCCTTTCCGGCGCGGGCCGGCCACGGGATCGGCGATCATTGACGGCTGCCTGGCCTATTTTGAGCTGCGCACCGTTTCTGTCCATTCTGCCGCCACCCACCTGCTTGTTGTGGGCGAGGTGGTGGCGATGGGTAGTGGGGCCGCACCGTCCGAGGTTCCGGATCCGCTGGTGCATTTCGGCTCGGAGTTCCGCCGGCTGGCGCCGTAAGCCTCCGCCCCCAACTCAGTAGCAGCACAGGGCGTTCCCAGCGCTGGGAACGCCCTGTGCTGCTACTCACTTGGGATTTGGGACCGAGCGAAGGCGGGCGAGCAGCGTCGCGGCGAGGAACGCCGTCGTAATTTCCAGGACGACGACGGCCAGCAGGCCTTCAGCGTCCGATCCAAACAAGCCCGTGCCAGGTGCCATCGCCGTCGCTCCGGAATGTGTGTGGCGGGACGCGCCTCCCCCGGCTAACGCTGGCGCCCCCAGCAGCAGGACCGCATGTAATGCCGTCATAGCCAGGGCGCAGCCCATCACCTGACGCAGGGCAGGCTCCCGGCTGCCGCGCCACAGGTGCCCAGCGCACGGCAGGCAGACCCCGACCATCGCGAGCATCACGATGCCCAGCCAGGGGCCGTGGTGGTTTCCCGCAATGAGCCACAGGTGCACCGCGCAGGACGCGGCGGTCACCGCAGAGACGGTGCGGGAGTGCAGCTGCAGTGCGGTCACGGCGTGAACCTAGCCGTGGCAGTGGGAGCCGGACTGGCTGGAGTTGGCCGGGACGTCCAGGACCGGGCTGCGGTCGAAGAAGCCCTCGGGGCGGAGCTTGAAGCCGACGGTGTCCACCGGCATGATGGGCCAGTCCTCCGCGCGCGGGAAGTGCGTCAGCCCGAAGGTGTGCCACACAACGATGTCCTGGCCGTCGATGTCGCGGTCCTGGGCGATGTAGGCGGGCAGGCCCGCGCCGCCGGAATGCTGGTTGACGAAGTCTCCGGTCGGGTAGCGCTCGTCCTCGGCGTAGCGGGTGACCCACAGGTCCTTGGTGGCAAACGCGGCCCGCCGGGCAATGGAGGACTCGGGGTCAGCCATCAGCGTGGGCTGGTTGTAGGAGTGCAGCTTGTAGCCCACCGGCTCGCCCAGACGATTACGCGATTCGGGGTTGGAGATGATCCACGTCCGGCCGGTCCGGGCATCACCCTCCCGGACGGCCTCGGACTCACGGGTCAGCACGGTGCGCTTCCGGGAGAACGCGTTGCCGCGCTCATTGCCCGGGCCCATGGCCTGGCGGACCACGTCCTCTTCCTCCACCCTGTTGGTGAAGCCGTCGATGGCCATGTCGAGGCGGGCGCTGAAGATGTGCTGGTGGAACGGTGCCCCGAGGCCCGGTGCCAACTGGGAGATGTTGTCCGAGCCGCCTTCCGGGAAGGCGGACGTGAAGACGATGCCGGTGGCCTTGGCTTCGAATTCGATGGTGCCGTCGAGGTAGAGGTACCAGTAGAAGCCGTAGTCGTAGTTGCCGATGGTGGTGAAGAAGGAGATCACCATGCGGCGGTTCCGCCGGGTGTAGTTGATGCCGGACCAGAGGTCGCTGTGCTTGGCCAGGATGCCCCAGTCCTCCTCGTGCATGCAGATGCCGTTGCGGATCTCGCGGGGGTTGCCGAAGGCGTCGCTGATGACGGGGCTCAGGTAGGTGATGTCGCCGAGGCAGTCGCAGCCGAGTTCGAGGGAGTTGGCGAACTGGCCCACGAGGTACTCCCCCGTATCGAAGTAGTTCTGCCAGGACCTGATCGGGGACGGATCACCGTACGGGACCACCATCTCGGCGATCGACGCGCGGTTGATGATGGGCCGGAGCCGGTCCCCGTCCCGGAAGCCGATGTTGTGCAGCACCACGCCCTCGCGGACGTCGAATCCAACGTCCAGGCTCCATTTCTCCCACTCGATGTGGTTGCCGCCGGTCACCGTAAAGCTGGGGCCTTCGGGCTGGGTGATGCTGATGGGCTTCTGGGTGGTACGGAGCGGGCCCGTGAGCTCGGGATCGGTGTAGTTGCCGTGCTCTGTCGGGATGGGCATCGGGCCAAGGTCGATCACCTGGGTGACTTCCTTGCTGACCACGTCCACGTAGGCCACCAGCCCGTCAACCGGGTGGGCCCAGGCGCTGTCCTCCGGAAACTCCTGCACGAAGGCGAGCCCGCGCAGGATCCGGCGGCCCTTCTCCTCCGCGTATTCGAAGACGCCGGCGGACAGCGGTGCGACGCGCACCTTGCTGACGTCCAGGTTCCGTGCGGCAAGGGCTTTCAGCCACCGCCCGTCGGTGGCCAGCAGCTGCTCCACCACCTCGAACTCCTCTTCGAGGACCGGCAGTTCGCCGGTGGCAGCAGTGTCGAGTTCGACGGCGGAGATCACCGTGCCGCTGGTGACCGAGACGGTGACGTCCTGGGGCCGGCCGCCCGAAACATCGTGGATGAAGGCCCGGAAACGGCGGTCCGCCTCTGTTCCGGTTCCCCCGTCAGGGCCGGTTCCCCGGGCAGGGCCGGTTCCCCGGGCAGGGTCAAGGAGGCCCAGGTAGGCGATGCGCTTCTCCGGACCAAGGAGACCCCCCGAGCGGAGAATGCCCTGCACCTCGCTGATCTCCGCGGCTGAGGCAAGGCGGAACGGGCTGGCTGTTTCTGTGGTGGAGAGCGTCATAGCGGCCTTTGTCCATGACCCTGGCGGGTCGGATGTTTATTTTCTATAGTTGTAGAGAATAAGCGAACGTAAGATGGCTCACAAGGGTCTGGGCGAAAAATATTTACTGGGAGTGGCCGCGTGCCAAAGATTGTTGACCACGATGAGCGCCGCCTGGAACTGGTGGATGCGACTTGGCGGATCATCGCCCGGATGGGCATTGAGAGCGCCACGATGCGGGAAATCGCCACGGAGGCGGGCTTCGCCAACGGGGCCCTGAAACCGTACTTTCCCACCAAGGACACGCTGCTGACCTTCGCCTTCGGCCACGTCTTCAACCGGACCAACGAACGCATCGCCGAAGTCACCGCGGGACTTTCGGGACTGGCGGCCCTGCGGGCCTTCTGCGTCGAAGTGCTCCCGCTCGATGAGGAACGGATCAACGAAGCCCGGATCGTCATCCCCTTCTGGCAGAAGGCCATCAACGACCCCGGCAAGGCGCAGATCCACCGGGAATCGATGCAGCAGTGGCGGGATGCCATCCGGCGCTATCTCGGGGAGGCCCGGGACAGCGGCGACGTGAGTACCGCCGTCGACGACGACAGCCTGGCCGGGCAGCTGCTCAACATGCTGCTGGGCGCCCAGATCGCGGCCGCGCTGCTTCCGGAGGGCGAGACGGAGCTCGGCCTGGACGGGCAGCTCGAGGGATTCCTTGCCCTGCTGACGGGCCAGCATTGAGCGAGAACAACCAGGAGACGCCGGCAGTGACCATCCCGCACGAAATCGATACCCCGGAAATCTTGATCGACGTCGACATTCTCGACCGGAACATTGAGCGGATGGCATCAGCCGTCCGGGCGCGGGGCCTGAATCTGCGCCCGCATGCCAAAACCCACAAGATTCCCGAAATCGCCGCCCGCCAGATCGCAGCCGGAGCCTCCGGACTGACAGTGGCCACCATCGGCGAAGCCGAAGTGTTTGCCGTTGCCGGAGTCGACAACCTCTTCATCGCCTACCCCCTCTGGCTTTCGCCGCAGAAGTCCGAGCGGCTTCGGCGCCTGTCACAAACTGCGCAGATCACCGTTGGCATCGACTCCGTGGAGGGAGCAACGGCCCTGGGATCCGGCCTGGGCAGTGCCGCGGGGAGCATCAGCGCCCTGGTGGAAGTCGACAGCGGCCACCACCGGAGCGGCGTCCGCCCGGAATCCGTCGCACCGGTCGCAGAGGCAGCAGCGCGCGCCGGGCTGAAGGTCGCCGGCGTGTTCACCTTCCCGGGACACAGCTACGCACCGGGCATGCCGGTCGAGGCGGCCAGGCAGGAGGAGCACGCCCTGAACCGGGCGTCCGAGGTTCTGGCGGCGGCGGGATTCGATGTCACCTGCCGCAGCGGCGGCTCCACCCCGACGGCGATGCTGACCGGGAATTCGGCTGCCACCGAGGTGCGCCCTGGCGTGTACGTCTTTGGCGACGCCCAGCAGCTGGAGCTGGGGCGGTGCGCCGCCGAGGACATCGCACTGACAGTGGCGGCCACGGTGGTCAGCCACCACGCAACCCCCGCGGACGGACCGGCACGTTTCATCATTGACGCCGGCAGCAAGGTTCTCGGCAGTGACCGGCCCGCGTGGGCAAGCGGCTTCGGACGGCTGATGGACTATCCGGACGCCCGGATCACCGCACTGTCGGAGCACCACGCAACCGTCGACTGGCCTCAGCGCGGAACCCTGCCGGCCATCGGCGACAGGTTGCGCGTCATCCCCAACCACGTATGCCTCGCGATGAACCTGGTGGATGATGTCGCAGTGGTGCGCGGCGGCGGACTCGTGGACCGCTGGGCCGTGGCAGCCCGGGGCAAGAACAGGTAAGGGCCGACCGCCCTTCTTCACAAAATCTTTATTCGCCATGTGTTGAAAAAAGATGACAGGGCGGGATTTCGCCGTTAACCTGAAATGACTGTGTTCCAGGACACAGTGTTGGGGACCCGCTAACAGACAGCGAACCGGCGTCAGGAATGTTCATGCCAGCAACCACGGCCCGTCCCGCGGACCAGACCCTCACCTCCAGCGTGGCCACCTCCTTTGACCACTGGAGGCACCTCGTGGCCCAGTCCTTCGTGCCGCTGGCCGCCGAAACGGCCCGGCCCGATCGGTTCCGCGGCCGCATGCGCTCCAGGGTGTTGGACCGCACGTGCATCGTGGAGGTGTCGGCTTCGGGCCACAGCGTCCACCGCACACCCGCGCTTCTGGCCCAGTCCGACCAGCGTTATTTCAAGCTCAACCTTCAGCTGGAGGGCACCGGCCTCCTCATCCAGGACAACCGCGAGGCCGTGCTCCGCCCCGGCGACCTCGCCATCTATGACACCAACCGCCCGTACACCCTGGCGTTCGAAGAGCAGGCCCGCGTGGTGGTGGTCATGTTCCCGCACGACTCCCTGTCGCTGCCGCCGGACTGTGTGGGGCAGCTGTCAGCCGTCCGGCTGGCCGGCGAGTCCAGCCTGGCGGGCATTGTGGGGCCGTTCATCACGCAGCTTGCCGGCAATTTGGAGGCACTCGGCGGGCCGAGCGGTTCCCGGCTCGCTGCCAACACCCTGGACCTTGTGACCACCATGCTCCATTCGGAACTGGATCTGGCTGCCGACAGCATGAAGCCCCAGGCAATGCTGGCGACGTCGGTCCGCGAATACATTGAGCAGAACCTCGCCGACCCGCAGCTTTCGCCGGCCAGCATTGCCGCAGCACATTTCATTTCGACCCGCCACCTGCACAACGTCTTCCACGAGTCCGGCAGCACTGTTGCCAGCTGGATCCGCAGCCGCCGGCTGGATCGGGTCCGCCGGGACCTCAGGGACCCGCTGCACTCGGGCACCTCAGTGGGAGCCGTGGCAGCGCGGTGGGGCTTCCTGGACGCGGCGCATTTCAGCCGCACGTTCCGCGAGGCCTTTGGCGAGTCCCCCAGCGACTGGCGGCGCGGCGCCTAGGTAGCCGGCGCCTTAATCAGACCCCGCCTAGATCAGACCCTGGGCGAGCATCGCGTCCGCCACTTTGACGAAGCCGCCGATGTTTGCGCCCAGCACGTAGTTGCCGGGGTCACCGTACTCGTCCGCGGTGGAGGCGCAGCGGTGGTGGATTCCCACCATGATGTCCGTAAGGCGCTGTTCCGTGTGGTCGAAGGACCAGGAGTCGCGGCTCGCGTTCTGCTGCATCTCCAGCGCCGATGTGGCCACGCCGCCTGCGTTGGCGGCCTTGCCGGGCCCGAACAGCACGCCCGCCTCCTGGAACACCGCCACGGCGTCCCGGGTGGAGGGCATGTTGGCGCCTTCACCGACGGCGAGCAGCCCGTTGCGGACCAGCCGGGCGGCAGCACCGCCGTCGAGCTCGTTCTGCGTGGCGCACGGCAGGGCAACGGTCGCATCGACGTCCCAGACGGAGCCGGCCTCCACATAGGAAACGCCGGAACGGCGCAGTGCATAGTCCTTGAGACGCCCGCGTTCCACTTCCTTGACCTGGCGGAGGAGCCCGACGTCGATCCCCGCCTCGTCCACGACGTACCCGGAGGAGTCGGAGCAGGCCACCACGCTGGCGCCGAGCGCCTGGGCCTTGGCGATGGCATTGATGGCCACATTGCCGGAGCCGGAAACCACCACGCGCTGCCCATCGAAGGATGAGCCCCGGGTCTTGAGCATCTCCTCGGTAAAGATCACCGTGCCGAAGCCGGTGGCTTCGGGCCGGACCAGGGAACCTCCCCAGGAGATGCCCTTGCCGGTCAGCACGCCTGATTCGTAGCGGTTGGTGATTCGTTTGTACTGGCCAAAGAGGTAACCGATTTCGCGGCCGCCCACACCGATGTCGCCGGCCGGGACATCGGTGTACTCGCCGATGTGGCGGTAGAGCTCGGTCATGAACGACTGGCAGAAGCGCATGACTTCGGCGTCACTGCGGCCGCGGGGGTCGAAGTCGGAACCGCCCTTGCCGCCGCCGATGGGCATGCCGGTCAGCGCGTTCTTGAAAATCTGCTCGAAGCCGAGGAATTTCACGATCCCGAGGTAAACGGAGGGGTGGAACCGGAGCCCGCCCTTGTAGGGGCCGAGCGCTGAATTGAACTCCACGCGGAAGCCGCGGTTGATCTGCACGCGGCCTGAATCGTCGGTCCACGGCACCCGGAAGATGATCTGCCGTTCGGGCTCGCAGAGCCGTTCCAGGATAGCGGCTTCCAGGAACTCGGGGTGGCGGTCGTGGACCGGGCCAAGGCTTTCGAACACCTCGACCACCGCCTGGTGGAACTCAGACTCACCGGGGTTCCGCGCCAGTACCGTGTCCCTGACGGCTTCCAGCCGTGCATCCATGAATCTGTCCTTAAATCCGCGAGCAACGGCCAAAAGGATATTTTCAGCCGCCTATGGTTGACCTTTCAACCTTACCGATTAAGACCGCCGCTTGATAGGCGGCGGCACCGAAATCGCTTATTCTCCGTATTGTGACAGAAAAATTCCACAAAATGAGAACTCAATCCAGAACGCCGCAGGCCGGAAAGGGCTACTGATGGCGTATGTTTGCCTGCTCCTCTCCGGAGCTGCACTGTTGCTGAACGGGCTGGCCGCCTTGAACCAGATCCCCCGCCGGGACGCTGCCGTCTTCAGTCTGGTCATCGGGAACGCCCAGCTCATACTGGGTGTTGCTCATCTGACCGTCACCGAGGGAGGCGGGACGCAGTCCCTGCTGGGGGCCGCCGGGATGTTCCTGTTCGGGCTGACGTATGTCTACGTGGGCCTGGACTTCCTGTTGCAGCTCGGATCCAAAGGGCTCGGCTGGTTCTGCGGGATGGTGGCCGCCTGCGGCATCCTGCTCGCGGCGGCGTGGTCCGGGGAGGATCCGCTGCTTGCCGTCCTGTGGCTCTGCTGGACCTACTTGTGGCTGCTGTTCTTTCTTCACATGGCGTTGGGCTTCGAGCGGATGGCACCCCTGATCGGCTGGTCCCTTGTGCTCACCAGCCAGGCCTCGGCAACGGTGCCGGCGTTCCTGGGGATTAGCGGGCAGTGGCCGGCCGGGTTAGCGGCGGCCGCCGCCGCAGGGGCCGGCCTTGCCGCACTTCTGCTGCTGGCGGGCGGCCTCGCGGGGCGAGGCCGCCGCAGCGGAACGGGTGCTGCCGCCGTCGAACGCCCGCTACCCGGCGAACTCCGGCTCTAAGGTCCCTGCCCGCTTCTCCACTACGATTTCCGCCAGCAACCCGGCCACGAACATCACCGGGACGGCAACCAGCAGCCCGAGGGCTGTTTCGGCACTGCCGCCGATGAGGGAGGTGAAGTTGCTGACCACCAGGTAGAGGACCCATGCCAGCAGCAGCGACGCGAGCGCCGGTGCGATGAGGGTCTGCCAGAGTTGCCCCGGCACCCGTTCGCGCCGGAAGAACGCGACAACGGCCAGGGAGCAGAGCATGTACAGCACCAGCAGCGCCGCAACAGCCAGCCCGCTGAACCACGAGAAGAGCGTCAGGACCGGGTCCATTCCCAGCACCGCGAACGGTGCCACGAGCAGCACGGCGACGCTCGTCTGGACCCAGGCGGCGTTTGCAGGGGCGCGGTGCCTGTTGGTCCGCGCCAGGACGGCGGGCAGGGAACCACGCAGGGCCAGCGAGTGGAGGTAGCGGTTGATCCCGTTGTGGAAGGCGATGATGCCTGCGAGCAGGGACGTCACCAGGAGGATTCCGGCGGTCACGCCGGCCCAGGGCCCGAACAGCTCAACCAGGGGGCCAATGACGAACGAGGTGGCGTCCCCTGACTCGAGGGCAGCTCCGGCGGCGTCGATGACGTGCGAGGGCCCGTAGAAGCTCACCAGCATCCAGGTGATGAAGGCGAAAAACACGGCGATGATGCCCACGGAGAGGTACGTTGCCCGGGCCACCGTCCGGTGGGGATCCTTGGCCTCGGCTGAGTAGATGGCAGTCGACTCGAAGCCGAACATGGACGCCACGGCGAACATGATGGCCACTCCCGGGGCGCCGCTTGCGATCGCTTCGGGGGAAAATGAGGCTGCCATGTTGAGGCCTTCGGGGCCTCCGCCCCTCAGCAGGACGGTGAGACCGAACAGCAGCAGAATCGCCACCTCCAGGCCCACGAGGACAGCCAGGACGCGGGCGCCGAGTTCGATGTTCATCGACCCAAGAACCTGCACGCCTGCCATGGTGGCAACGGCAAGAAGCCACCATGGAACGGTCACGCCGGCGGAACCCAGCAGGCCGGAGAAGGCAGCACCATAGAGTCCGTACATGGCGGCCTGCACCGTGCTGTACGCCAGGAGTGCCAGCCAGGCCGCGCCTGTGCCGGTCTTTCTGCCGAAGGCGGCGGTGATGTAGGCGTAAAAGGCGCCGTTGGCCTGCACCTTCCGGCTCATGGCGACGAACCCGACGGCAAAGATGACAATGACGATGCCCACCACGAGGTAGGCGCCCGGTGCCCCGGCGCCATTGCCGAGTGCAGCCGCCAGGGGTGCAGCGCCGACGATGCCGGTCAGCGGAGCCTGGGCTGAAAGAACGAAAAAGAGAATGCCCAGGACGCCGATGCTGCCCGCGCGGAGGGCGGTGGACTGCTCCTTGCGCGGATTTGCTTCTGCAGTCCGGGACTCGGAATTTGAAATACTCATTGGATCCTTCTTAACGGTCATGAGCGTTGGAGGGGTGCTGGCAATGGCCTCGCACCGCTGAATCCAGCTTGGCAGTCCCGGACTGCCGGGGCTTGTCTGGCAGCGATCAGTTGTTGTGCTTCAGCGCACTGGTCGGTGACCGGCGGAAAACAAAAGAGTCCGGATCCCCCGTGCAGGGATCCGGACTCCGGGGGCGAAAGGCAGACTGCCCTTACACCAGGTGGGCGACGAGCCCCGAGCCGGCGGACTGCAGCGGCTCCGACTTAGGCGGCTCGGGCTGGCGGGCCGGCAGCAGCGGCGCAAAGAAGGCCCCGAGCTCCGCCGTCGCGGTCAGCGGCAGGACGTTCGCCACGTACTGGTCCGGACGCACCACCACCACGACGCCGCCGCGGTCAAGGCCGCGCAGCTCGAAGATGTCGGCGTTCGGGTCGGTGCCGTAGACCTTCTCGAGGTAGGTGAGCCTGAACGGCCCGACCTCCGGCTTGAACACGGACGGGACGGCGTTGATGTCGATGCCCCTGTGGTCCTGCTGGTAGATGACCTTCACATCGAACCACGCATCGGCGTCGGCGCCTTCCGGCGTAGCCGCGAGCGGGGACTCCGGTGAGTTCTCCAGCCACTGCGCGAGGTCGGTGGTCGGCGACGGCGCGCCAGCCTCGGCGGGGTCGGCGAACACGTAGATCCGCCAGCGCCCGTCTGCCTTTGCCTGGTGGCCTAGCTGCAGCGGGTTGGTGTCGCAGACGCGCTGCACGGGCGCGGATTTGAAGCGCTTGCCCACCGTGAAGCCGGTTGCAAGTTCCTGGTGCTTGGCCTCTGCCACGATCATTGACGGCGCGTATTCGGTCATGAAGCCCGCCGGGAATTCCGCGGTGCGCACGTAGAAGTCCTCGAGCTCCGAGGGGTCGTCGAACTCCTCGGGCTTCTTGGCCATGAGGGTGGACCATTCCTTGTCGAAATCGATGAGGTTCTTCGCGACCACCTGGCGCTCCGCGGAGTACGTGGCGAGCAGCGACTCCGGGCTGCGGCCCTCGAGCACGTGGCCGAGCTTCCAGCCGATGTTGAAGCCGTCCTGCATGGACACATTCATACCCTGGCCCGCCTTCGCGCTGTGCGTGTGGCAGGCATCGCCGGTGATGAACACGCGCGGCGTGCGGGTGTCCCGCTCGGCGGGCAGGACGTCGTCGAACCTGTCGGTGAGGCGGTGGCCCACCTCGTACACGCTGTGCCAGGCGACGTTGCGGACGTCGAGGGTGTAGGGCTGCAGGATCTGGTTCGCGTGAGCGATGATCTGCTCGATGGTGGTCTTGCGGATGGCGCCGTTGTCGTTCTCGGGCACGACGCCGAGGTCGACGTACATCCGGAACAGGTGGCCGCCCTCGCGCGGGATCAGCAGGATGCTGCCGCCGTCGTGGGACTGGATGGCGCACTTGGTGCGGATGTCCGGGAAGTCGGTGGACGCAAGGACATCCATGACGCCCCAGGCGTGGTTGGCCTGGTCTCCGGCGAGCGTGCAACCGATTGATTCGCGGACCTTGCTGCGGGCGCCGTCAGCACCCACCACGTACTTGGCCCGCACGACGCGCTCCTGGCCTGCCAGCTCGCCGGCGGTGTGGAGCAGGGTCACGGTGACGGGGTACTCGCCCGAATCCGCGACATGAAGGCTGCTGAACTCGTAGCCATAGTCGGGCGTCATCCGGGCCGGTGAATAGGCCATGACGCGGGCAAAGTAGTCCAGCACGCGGGCCTGGTTGACGATGAGGTGCGGAAATTCGCTGATGCCCATTTCGTCGTCCACCGCGCGGGCGGCGCGGTAGATGTGCTGCGGGTTCTCCGGGCTCGGCTTCCAGAACGCCATCTCGGTGATCCGGTAGGCCTCTGCGGTGATCTCCTCGGCGAAGCCGAAGGCCTGGAAGGTCTCGACGCTGCGGGCCTGGATGCCGTCGGCCTGGCCGATCGCCAGGCGTCCGCCGCGACGCTCCACGATGCGCGTGGTGATGTCCGGGAACTGGGAGAGCTGGGCCGCTGCGAGCATGCCCGCAGGGCCGGAGCCCACGATGAGCACGTCGACCTCGTCAGGCAGCTCTTCGGGGCGGTTGATGCCGACGCCGGCGGCCGGCTGGATGCGCGGGTCACCGGAAACGTAACCGTGGTGGTGGAACTGCACGGGCTTTCCTCACTTCACTGTGTGGCTGGCTTGCGCCGATTGCGTGTTCTATATTGGAACAGATGGTTCGATAATAGAAACGGTGGTTATGCTTCAGTACTGTACGTCACATCCGACCCGGGTTACAAGCAGCTTTCCCTCTCCCGAAAACGGGGGTTGACGAAGCGGTCCTCACGGTCCAGTATGTTTCGTATACGATTTCGTACCTGATGAGGAGAACGCTTTGGAGCAGGTCAACGACGACACCCTGGCAGCAGCACGCAAGGTGATCGCGGTGCACATCAACTACCCCAGCCGCGCAGCCCAGCGCGGCCGCACTCCGGCGCAGCCCTCGTACTTCCTGAAGCCGTCGTCGTCGCTGTCCCTGACCGGCACCGCCGTCGAACGTCCGGCCGGCTGCGAGCTCCTTGGCTACGAGGGCGAGATCGCCATCGTCATCGGCAAGGCGGCCCGCCGCGTCGACGTCGAGGACGCCTGGAGCCACGTCGCGGCGGTCACGGCCAGCAACGACCTGGGCGTGTACGACCTCCGCTATGCGGACAAGGGCTCCAACCTCCGGTCGAAGGGCGGCGACGGTTTCACCCCGGTGGGCCCGGCACTCATCCCGGCAGACGCCGTCGACCCCGCCAAACTGCGCATCCGCACCTGGCACAACGGCGACCTGGTACAGGACGACACCACCGAAGACCTGCTCTTCCCGTTCGCCCGCCTCGTGGCGGACCTGTCCCAGCTCCTCACCCTCGAGGAGGGGGACATTATTCTCACGGGCACGCCCGCCGGCGCCTCCGTCGCGGTACCCGGCGACGTGCTGGAGGTCGAAGTGGGCACCACTGACGGTGCGCTGAGCACCGGCCGCCTCACCACCACAGTCACGGAAGGTACGACGGCGTTCGCTGAGTTTGGTGCCCAACCCAAGGCCGATGACCTGCAGCGGGAAGAGGCGTACGGCTCGCGGGAGGCGGCAGGGCTTCCCTCGGCGTCCTCAGTGGCTGCCGCCTCCGTCCTGAGCCCGGAGCTGAAGGCGAAGCTGGAGAGCGTCTGCACCGCCACGCTGTCCTCCCAGCTGCGCAAGCGCGGGCTTAACAACGTCAGCATCGACGGGCTGACCGCCACCCGCCCGGACCGAAAGGTGGTGGGCCTGGCCCGGACCCTGCGCTATGTGCCCAACCGCGAAGACCTCTTCAAGACGCACGGCGGCGGTTTTAATGCCCAGAAGCGCGCCATCGATTCAGTGAACGAGGGCGAGATCCTGGTCATGGAGGCCCGCGGGGAGAAGGGCACCGGGACCATCGGTGACATCCTCGCCCTGCGCGCCCAGGTCCGCGGCGCTGCCGCCATCATCACCGACGGCGGGGTCCGCGACTTCTCCGCCGTGGCCGCCATGGAGCTGCCCACCTACTACTCCAACCCACACCCCGCCGTGCTGGGCCGCCGCCACATCCCGTGGGACACGGACATCACCATCGCCTGCGGCGGCACCACAGTGCAGCCCGGCGACATCATCGTCGCGGACTCCGACGGCATCCTGGTGATCCCGCCGGCCATCGCCGAGGAAGTCGCCGACGACTCGATCGCCCAGGAACGCGAAGAGGTCTTCATCGCCGAAATGGTGCAGCAGGGCCACAGCGTGGACGGGCTCTACCCGCTGAACGCTGAATGGCGCAGTCGGTACGAAGAGTGGGAAGCAGTGGGAAGCAGGCACAGCGAATGACTGAAACGGCCACCGCACCCGCTGCCGAGAACATCCCGGAGAGCACCGCCATCGCTGCCGGCAGCAAGTCCGAGCAGGCCTACCAGGCCATCAAGGCGCGGATCGTGGAAGGCACCTACACCCCCGGTTACCGGCTGGTCCTGGCCGCCATCGCCAAGGACCTCGGCTTCAGCGTGGTCCCGGTCCGGGAAGCGATCCGCCGGCTCGAGGCCGAAGGCCTGGTGAAGTTCGAACGCAACGTCGGGGCCACCGTGGCGGGCATCGACCCCACCGAGTACCTCTACACGATGCAGACCCTGAGCATCGTGGAGGGTGCGGCCACCGCGCTGTCCGCACCGCTGATCGGTGAGGCGGACATTGCCCGGGCCCGCGCCGTGAACGCCGAGATGCGCGAGTGCCTGCAGCACTTCGACCCCGTCCGCTTCACGCGGCTCAACCAGGACTTTCACAGCGTCCTGTTCGAGCACTGCCCCAACCCGCACATCCTTGACCTGGTCCACCGCGGCTGGAACCGGCTGGCATCACTGCGGTCCTCAACGTTCCGCTTTGTTCCCGGCCGGGCCCACCTGTCCGTGGACGAACACGAGGCCTTGCTCCGGCTCATTGAAACCGGTGCCGACGCCGACACCATCGAAAAAGCAGCACGGCTCCACCGCAGCGCCACCCTGGACGCGTACCTCTCCCAAACCAACGCGGGGTCACTTAGCGCCCAATAACGGCCCCGCATCGGGAGGTAACTGACCCCGCGTTGCTCTAGACAGTAAGGAAAAACAACAATGACGTTCACTGCTCCGGAAACCACCACTCACTACGTTCCCGAGAACCTGCCCACCCACATCCAGCACTTCATCAACGGCAAGTTCGTTGATTCCGTGGGCGGCAAGACCTTCGACGTCCTGGACCCGGTCTCCAACCAGAACTACGCCACCGCCGCGGCAGGCCAGAAGGAAGACATCGACCTCGCCGTCGCCGCAGCCCGCGAAGCGTTCACCAGCGGCCCGTGGCCGAAGATGAAGCCCCGCGAACGCGCCCGCATCCTGAACCGGATCGCCGACGCCGTCGAAGCCCAGGAGTCCCGCCTCGCCGAGCTGGAAACCTTCGACACCGGCCTGCCCATCACCCAGGCCAAGGGCCAGGCGCTGCGTGCGGCGGAGAACTTCCGCTTCTTCGCGGACCTGATCGTGGCCCAGTTCGACGACGCCATGAAGGTCCCCGGTTCGCAGATCAACTACGTGAACCGGAAGCCGATCGGCGTCGCCGGCCTCATCACCCCCTGGAACACCCCGTTCATGCTCGAGTCCTGGAAGCTTGCCCCGGCCCTGGCCACCGGCAACACCGTGGTCCTCAAGCCGGCCGAGTTCACCCCGCTCTCCGCCTCGCTCTGGGCCACCATCTTCAAGGAAGCAGGACTGCCGGACGGCGTCTTCAACCTGGTCAACGGCCTGGGCGAGGAAGCCGGGGACGCCCTGGTCAAGCACCCGGACGTCCCGCTGATCTCCTTCACCGGCGAGACCACCACCGGCCAGACGATCTTCCGCAACGCCGCCGCCAACCTCAAGGGCCTCTCCATGGAGCTCGGCGGCAAGTCCCCCTGCGTCGTGTTCGCCGACGCCGACCTGGACGCCGCGATCGACTCCGCCCTGTTCGGTGTCTTCTCTCTCAACGGCGAGCGCTGCACCGCCGGCTCCCGCATCCTGGTGGAACGCGCCATCTACGACGAGTTCTGCGAGAAGTACGCCGCCCGCGCCAAGAACATCGTGGTCGGCGACCCCCACGACCCCAAGACCCAGGTGGGTGCCCTGGTGCACCCGGAGCACTACGAGAAGGTGGCCTCCTACGTGGAGATCGGCAAGTCCGAAGGCCGGCTCCTCGCCGGCGGCGGACGCCCGGAGAACCTGCCGGAGGGCAACTACATCGCCCCCACCGTCTTCGCCGACGTCTCCCCCGACGCCCGGATCTTCCAGGAGGAAATCTTCGGGCCCGTCGTCGCCATTACCCCGTTTGAGAACGACGACGAGGCCCTCGCCCTGGCCAACAACACCAAGTACGGCCTCGCGGCCTACATCTGGACCCAGAACCTGACCCGCGCCCACAACTTCTCACAGAACGTCGAAGCCGGCATGGTGTGGCTGAACAGCCACAACGTCCGCGATCTCCGCACCCCGTTCGGCGGCGTCAAGGCCTCCGGCCTGGGCCACGAGGGCGGCTACCGCTCCATCGACTTCTACACCGACCAGCAGGCCGTTCACATCACGCTCGGCTCCGTTCACACCCCCAAATTCGGCGCCTAAGCAGCAAAGCCAGCCGGCCGCCGTCGTACATTCCCCGCCCCCCTTTCAAAGAAGAGAGAACATCATGACCAACTTCGTTCCCACCCCCAGCGTCCCGGCACCGGACATCGTCCGCTGCGCCTACATGGAAATCGTGGTCACTGACCTCGCCAAGTCGCGCGAGTTCTACGTCGGCGTCCTGGGCCTGCACGTCACCGAGGAGGACGAGAACACCATCTACCTCCGTTCCCTCGAGGAGTTCATCCACCACAACCTGGTGCTCCGCCAGGGACCCATCGCCGCCGTCGCAGCCTTCGCCTACCGGGTAAAGTCCCCCGCTGAGGTGGACGCCGCCGAGGCGTACTACAAGGAACTGGGCTGCCGCACCGAGCGCCGCAAGGAAGGCTTCACCAAGGGCATCGGCGACTCCGTCCGCGTCGAGGACCCGCTGGGCTTCCCCTACGAGTTTTTCTACGAGACCGAGCACGTGGAGCGCCTCACCCAGCGCTATGACCTCTACTCCGCCGGTGAACTGGTGCGCCTGGACCACTTCAACCAGGTCACCCCGGACGTTCCCCGCGGCCGCGCCTACCTGGAGGACCTCGGCTTCCGCGTTTCGGAGGACATCAAGGACTCCGACGGCGTCACCTACGCCGCGTGGATGCACCGCAAGCAGACTGTGCACGACACCGCCCTCACCGGCGGCAACGGCCCGCGCATGCACCACGTCGCCTTCGCCACGCACGAGAAGCACAACATCATCCAGATCTGCGACAAGATGGGCGCCCTGCGCATCAGCGACCGGATCGAACGCGGCCCCGGACGGCACGGTGTCTCCAACGCGTTCTACCTCTACATCCTGGACCCGGACGGCCACCGCATCGAGATCTACACCCAGGACTACTACACGGGCGACCCGGACAACCCCACCGTCACGTGGGATGTCCACGACAACCAGCGCCGCGACTGGTGGGGCAACCCCGTCGTCCCGTCCTGGTACACCGAGGCTTCCCTGGTCCTGGACCTCGACGGCAATCCGCAGCCCGTCATCGAACGCACCGACGCCTCCGAAATGGCCGTCACCGTGGGCGCCGACGGGTTCTCCTACACGCGCAAGGACGAGACCTCCTCGGCAGTGGAGGGCTTCAAGCTGGGAGCCCAGGTCTAACCGATGCTGGACGCGAAGACGATCGAGGCCATTGCGGACGAGCTGCTGGAAGCCGGCCGGACCCGCACCCCTGTGCCCCGCCTGACTGCCCGCTACCCGGACATGACGGTGGAGGATTCCTACGCGGTGCAGCAGCTGTGGCGGCGCCGCAACGAGGACGCCGGACGGACCCTGGTGGGGCGCAAGATCGGCCTCACGTCCAAGGCCATGCAGTCCGCCACCGGCATCACCGAACCGGACTATGGCGCCATCTTTGACGACATGGTGCTCGAAACCGGCTGCTCCGTGGAATGGGACCGCTACACCCACCCACGGGTGGAGGTGGAACTGGCGTTCGTCCTGAAGGACGGGCTCAAGGGCCCCGGCTGCACCATCTTCGACGTCCTGAACGCCACCGACTACGTGGTTCCGGCCCTCGAGATCCTCGATTCCAGGATCGAGATGGAGGGCCGGACCATCGTGGACACCATCTCCGACAACGCGGCCATGGGTGCCATGGTGGTGGGCGGACGGCCGGTGAAGCCGGACGCCGTCGACCTCCGCTGGGTCTCGGCCATCCTCTACAAGAACCAGACTGTGGAGGAAACCGGCGTGGCCGCCGGCGTCCTCGACCACCCGGCCAACGGCGTGCATTGGCTGGCCAACAAGATCGCCGCACATGGGGACTCCATGAAGGCCGGCGACATCATCCTCGCCGGATCCTTCACCCGCCCGCTCTGGGTCTACAAGGGCGACACCGTCCACGCCGATTACGGACCCCTGGGGACTGTCACATGCCGCTTCGAGTAGACGACACCTTCCGGGACGCCCTCGCCAATCAAAACGGTAAAGCGGCCCGGCCGCTGGCCGGGATGTGGGTCTGCTCCGGCAGCCCGCTCATCGCCGAGCTCTGCGCCGGATCCGGCCTGGACTGGCTGCTGGTGGACGCCGAACACAGCCCGAACGGGCTCGAATCCATCCTGGCCCAGCTCCAGGCGATCCACGGCTACCCGGTCCACACCCTGGTCCGGCCGCCGGTGAACGACACGGTGCTGATCAAGCAGTACCTGGACCTTGGCGTGCAGAACCTGCTGGTCCCGATGGTCAACTCGGTGGCCGAGGCGGAGGCCGCGGTGGCCGCTACCCGCTACCCGCCCCACGGGGTCCGCGGGGTCGGCTCCGCGCTGGCCCGCGCGGCCCGCTGGAACCGGGTCCCGGACTACCTCGCCCGGGCGTCGGAGACCGTCAGCGTCACCGTGCAGATCGAATCCACCGCGGCGGTTGAGGCGGTGGAGGACATCCTGAAGATCGACGGCGTGGACGCCATCTTCGTCGGCCCCTCCGACCTCGCCGCCTCCATGGGCCTGCTCGGCCAGCAGGAGCACCCCGAGGTGCGCGCCGCCGTCGAACACTGCCTCGCCGCCGCCAAAGCGGCCGGCAAACCCGCCGGCGTCAACGCCTTCGCCCCGGCGACCGCCCGCGCCTACCTCGACGCCGGCGCGGCCTTCATCCTGGTCGGCGCCGACGTCGCCCTCCTGGCCCGCGGCTCCGAAGCACTCGCCGCCGAGTACATCCAGGCAGCCGACGCCGACGCCGACACCCCCACCAGCTACTGACCCACCCAACTGACTCGCACTTGTTGTCGTTTTGACGCCCCAGAACGACAACAACTGCGAGTCGGTTGGGCCAGCTCTCACTGAGGAGACTTTCCATGACCACTTCGCCCGTACTCTCCCCTGCCATCTCCCCCGAACGTGAGGCTCAGCTCCTCGCGTCCGTGCCCACCGGCCTTCTCATTGGCGGGCAGTGGCGGGATGCGTCCGAAGGCGGCACGTTCGACGTGCACGACCCCGCCACCGGAGAGGTGCTCGCCACCCTCGCCTCGGCCACCAGCGAGGACGCCCTCGCCGCCCTCGATGCAGCCGACGCGGTCCAGGCCTCCTGGGCGCGCACCGCACCGCGCGTCCGCGCCGAGATCCTGCGCCGCGCCTTCGACCTGGTCACCGAACGCGCCGAGGACTTCGCGCTGCTGATGACCCTGGAAATGGGCAAACCCCTCGCGGAGGCCCGCGGCGAAGTCACCTACGGCGCCGAATTCCTGCGCTGGTTCTCCGAGGAGACCGTCCGCGACTACGGCCGCTATCTCACCACCCCCGAAGGCAAGAACAAGATTCTCGTCCAGCACAAACCCGTCGGCCCGTGCCTGCTCATCACCCCCTGGAACTTCCCGCTCGCCATGGCCACCCGCAAGGTCGCCCCCGCCATCGCCGCCGGCTGCACCATGGTCCTCAAACCCGCCAAACTCACCCCGCTCACCGCCCAATACTTCGCCCAGACCATGCTCGACGCCGGCCTGCCCGCCGGCGTCCTCAACGTGGTCCCGTCCTCTTCCGCCTCCGGCATCTCAGGGCCCCTGCTCAAAGATTCCCGCCTGCGCAAGGTCTCCTTCACCGGCTCCACCCCGGTGGGCAAGCGCCTGATGGCCGACGCCGCGCAGAACGTCCTGCGCACCTCCATGGAACTCGGCGGCAACGCACCATTCATCGTGTTCGAGGACGCCGACCTGGACAAGGCCGTCGAAGGGGCCATGGCCGCCAAAATGCGGAACATGGGCGAAGCCTGCACCGCCGCCAACCGCTTCCTCGTCCACGAAACCGTCGCCGCCGAGTTCACCGCCAAGTTCGCCGCAGCCATGGGCGCCCTGAACACCGGCCGAGGCACCCAACCGGAAACCCAGGTCGGACCCCTCATCGACGCCGGCGCCCGCGACGACGTGCACGCTTTGGTGAGTGCCGCCCTCGACGCCGGAGCCACCGCCATCACCGGCGGCGCCCCCGTCGAGGGTGCCGGCTACTTCTACCAGCCCACCGTGCTGGGCAATGTACCCAACGACGCGGCGATCCTCCGCCAGGAGATCTTCGGCCCCGTCGCCCCCGTCACCACCTTCACAACCGAAAACGACGCCATCCGCCTGGCCAACGCCACCGAATACGGCCTCGCCTCCTACCTCTACAGCCGCGACTTCAACCGCCTCCTGCGCGTGGCCGAACAGATCGAATTCGGCATGGTCGGCTTCAACGCCGGCGTCATCTCCAACGCCGCGGCACCCTTCGGCGGCGTCAAACAATCCGGCCTCGGCCGCGAAGGCGGCTCCGAAGGGATCGCCGAATACACCACCACCCAATACATCGGCATCGCCGACCCCTACGCCAACTGAAGGAAAAACATTGAGTACTGTCCAGCACGGGCAGCGCAGCTCGGCAAGGGATAACCGCCGCGTAGCGTTTGCCACCATCATCGGAACCACCGTCGAGTGGTACGACTTCTTCATCTACGCCAACGCCGCGGGCCTGGTCTTCGCGAAACTGTTCTTCGAACCCGCCGGCAATGACATTGGCATCCTCATCTCCTTCGCCTCGGTGGGACTCAGCTTCCTGTTCCGTCCGCTGGGCGCCTTCCTTGCCGGACACTTCGGGGACCGGCTGGGCCGCCGCGCCATGCTGGTCATCACCTTGATCATGATGGGGGCAGCCACCACCCTCATCGGCGTGCTGCCGACCTTCGAGACGGCGGGTATTGTGGCGCCCATCCTGCTGCTGCTCCTGCGCATCCTGCAGGGCATTTCGGCCGGCGGCGAGTGGGGCGGTGCCGTCCTGATGGCGGTCGAGCATGCACCCCGCGGCAAGCGCGGCCTGTTCGGTGCGTTCCCCCAGCTGGGCGTTCCCCTGGGCATGCTGCTGGCCTCCGGTGTCCTGGCCCTGATGTCCGGCGTGGTCTCCCCCGGCGCGGCCTTTGTGCAGTGGGGCTGGCGCATTCCGTTCCTGCTCAGCTTCGTCCTGATCGTCGTCGGCTTCATGGTCCGCCGCAGCGTGGAGGAAAGCCCGGTCTTCGAGGAGATCGCACAAAAGAAGCAGCAGACCCGCGTTCCGATCGTCGAACTCTTCAAGAAGCACTGGCTGCTGGTCATCATCGCGGCGCTCGTCTTCGCGGGCAACAACGCCGCGGGCTACATGACCACCGGCGGCTACATCCTGAGCTATGCCGCCAATCCCGCCGGACTGGCCATGGACCGCACGGAAGTGCTCCTCGCAGTGACCGGCTCCGCTGCCCTGTGGTTCTTGTTCACGCTGATCTCCGGCTACTTGGCGGACAGCATCGGCCGCAAGAAGACGTACCTCATCGGCTATGCCTGCCTGATCCTCACGGTGTTCCCGCTGTTCTGGCTGGTGAACACCGGGAACATCTGGGCGCTGTTCCTTGGCCTTGCCCTGTTCACCGTCGGGCTCGGCCTGACCTACGGCCCGCAGGCAGCCCTCTACAGCGAGCTGTTCCCCGCCTCCATCAGGTTCTCCGGCGTGGCGATCTCCTACGCTCTCGGCGCCATCATCGGCGGCGCCTTTGCTCCGATGATCGCCACCGCCCTGGTCCAGGCCACCGGAACAACGGCCTCGGTGTCTGTTTACCTGCTGATCGTGGCCCTCGTTTCAACGGCCGCGGTCCTGGTGATACGGGAACGCAAAGGCATCGACCTGGGCATCAACAACCAGGCCGAGCAGGAGGTCGGCGCCACCATCTTCGACCGGCGCCAGGCTGCTCCGGCTGAGGCCGCCAAGGCGTCCGCCGGCGTCTAACCCTGCACCTGCAAGCAGAGAGTTTTTGTCCAGATATCGACCGCAAAAGGCCCCGCAACCCACGATATCTGGACAAAACTCTCATCCGTCGGGGGGTACTGGGGGAGCAGTGACGTGCACAGTTCGCCCCAAGTCAAGGGTCCTGCACTCAAAGACAAGCCAGCGGCCCGGCGGACGGACAACACTTAGGCATGCCCGCCTCGCCGACCGGCTGAGCGCACTGTCCTACTCGAAGTGGAGTACCTCTTGGAAACCTACGATGCCCTCCTCGCGTCCATCACCCCCGGCCCCGGCGAGACCCGGACCATTTTCGACCCTGCCACCGGGGGCGTCGTCGGCGAGGCGCCGGTCCACGCCGTTGAGGACCTGGAGCGCGCCGTAACCGCGGCAGTTGCCGCCCAGCCCGCGTGGGCGGCACTGGGCCACGACGCCCGCTCCGCCGCCCTGCTCAAGGCCGCCGACGCGGTCGAACGCTCCGCCGAGGAACTCGCCCAGCTGCTCTCCCGCGAGCAGGGCAAACCCCTGAACGGCCCGAACGCCCGTTTCGAGGTCGGCGCCTGTGCCGCCTGGCTGCGGGCTGCTGCCGGCACCCCGCTGGACCCGGAAGTGATCGTGGACGACGGCGAAACCTACGCCGAGCTGCACTACCGGCCCCTCGGCGTCGTGGGCGCCATCGGCCCGTGGAACTGGCCGATGATGATCACGGTGTGGCAGATAGCGCCCGCCCTGCGCATGGGCAACGCCGTGGTGGTCAAACCCTCGGAGTACACACCGCTGAGTGTCCTGGCGCTGGTGAAGGTTATCAACGAGGAGCTGCCCGAAGGCTTGCTGTCAGTAGTTTCCGGTGGCCGCGACGTCGGAGCCCGCCTGGCCGAACACCCCGCGGTCGGGAAGCTGATGTTCACCGGTTCCACCACTACAGGGAAGGCGATCATCAGGTCCTCCGCGGACACGGTCAAACGCCTCACCCTCGAACTCGGCGGCAACGACGCCGGCATCGTCCTGCCCGACGCCGACCCCAAAACGATCGCTGAAGGCCTGTTCTGGGGCGCCTTCATCAACACCGGACAAACCTGCGCCGCCCTCAAGCGCCTCTACGTCCACGACGACATCTACGACGCCGTCTGCGAAGAACTCACCGCCGTTGCCAAAGCCATGCCCATGGGGAACGGCCTGGACGAAAACAGCGTCCTCGGCCCCCTGCAAAACAAAGCCCAGTACGACATCGTCACCAACCTCGTCGACGCAGCGAAAGCGTCGGGCGCCCGGATCCTGCTCGGCGGCAACCCCGACCCCGGCCAGCCCGGCTACTTCTACCCCACCACCCTCGTCGCCGACATCGACAACAACAACCCCCTCGTCGCCGAAGAACAGTTCGGCCCCGCCCTGCCCATCATCCGCTACAGCACCATCGACCAGGCCATCGAGTACGCCAACGCCCTCGACGTCGGCCTCGGCGCCTCCGTCTGGTCCCCCAACCTCACCGCGGCCCGCGAAGTCGCCGCCCGCATTGAAGCCGGCACCGTCTGGATCAACAAGCACGGCGCGGTGGACCCCCGCGTCCCCTTCGGCGGCGCCAAAAAGTCCGGCTACGGCCTCGAATTCGGCGTCGAAGGCCTCAAACACCTCGGCGTCCCCCAAGTCATCAACGGCTAGTCATCAACGGCTAACCAGCACCACCGGAACCCACGGGCCGCCGTCGCCAACCGCGACGGCGGCCCTTCCCTTTGTGGCTCCGGTGGCGGAGCGCCCAGCGGCTTGTAACCGGTCCGTTGGTTCCCGGTCCGTACCAGCTCCCGCCATAGACTGAAGCCATGCCCCAGACCGGACTCTCCGCCAGCAGACGCTTCCTTCGCGGCCGGATCAGGACAGGGATGGTCCGGAGCCGGAATTCGCTGGTCCCCGCGATCCAGATGACCTTCGGTGCCGTCGGAGCCTACGCATTCGCCGAGTTCGTCCTGGGCCATACCGGCCCGCTGTTCGCCGCCACATCCGCCCTGATTGCCCTCGGGTTCTCTCGCGACCTGCGCATGCGGAGGGTGATGGAGGTGGGCCTGGGCTGCACCATCGGCATTGCTGTTGGCGACATGCTGCTCCACTGGCTCGGGGCCGGGATCTGGCAGGCCGCCGTCGTGCTTTTGGTGTCCATCCTGCTGGCCCGCTTCCTGGACAGCGGCAACATCTTCACCACCCAGCTGGCACTGCAGTCGCTGCTGGTTGTGCTGCTCCCGGCGCCTGCCGGCGGGCCCTTCACCCGCAGCATCGACGCCGTGGTGGGCGGCGTGGTCGCGCTGCTGGTCACCGTCCTGGCGCCCAAGGATCCCCGCCGGGAACCGCGCAAGGACGTCCAGAAGCTGCTCCATGAACTGGCCGAAGTGCTGCGGGAATGCGCTGCAGCCCTGGTTGAGAGCGATTCCACCCGGGCCTGGCATGCCCTGGTTCGGGGCCGGAACAGCCAGCCGCTGGTGGATGCCATGCGGCACTCGCTCCGGGCATCCGGCGAAGTGGCCACGCTGGCGCCCGCCTACCGGCGCCACCGGGATGAACTGGACCGGCTGGAGCAGTCGCTCGAGTACATCGACCTTGCCCTGCGCAACAGCCGTGTTTTTGCACGCCGGCTCACCAGTTCCATCAACCACGCCGCGCTGTCCGACGAAGCCACGGAGAAAATCGCCGAGGTGTTGCTGGAGACAGGGGCGGCCGTGGATGAGCTCTCGCTCGGCCTAGCTGAGGTGCAGGAGGGTGCCCGCCATGCCCACCTGCGCAGCGCGCGGCAGGACCTGGGCGAGATCGCCGGGCGGTTGCATCCGAGAATGCTGAAGGTGCAGAAGCTCGAGGGCGAGACCGTGGTGATGCTGTTCCGGCCACTCATGGTGGACCTGCTGGAAGCCACCGGCATCGATTCCCGCGAGGCGCGCGACCTCCTGCCCCCGCTGTAAAAAGTCCGCTGGTTGAGCCTGGGCCCACGACCGCAGGGTTCCCTGGCCGAGCTTGCGAGGTTAGGGTGCGGTTGGGGACGAAACCCCCTGGCCAAATATTGTCAGACTCGACGGATACTGTGGAGCAATGGCTACAAAGACTTCCCGGGTTTCCAAGGCGCCGGGCTATAAGTGCGCGGAATGCGGCTGGACCACGGTCAAGTGGGTGGGCCGGTGCGGTGAGTGCCAGGCGTGGGGCACCGTCGAGGAAACGGGCGCCGCGGTGGCGCGTACGACGGCGGCCACTACAGTTCTGGAGCCCGCCCGCCCCATTGCCGATATTGACGCCACCACGGCCGCCTACCTGCCCACCGGCGTGGACGAACTGGACCGCGTGCTCGGCGGCGGCGTGGTTCCCGGCGCCGTCATCCTGCTCGCGGGCGAGCCCGGCGTCGGAAAGTCCACGCTGCTCCTGGACGTGGCTGCCAAGTTCGCCCGCACCGGGCAGAACGTCCTGTATGTGACGGGCGAGGAGTCCGCGGCCCAGGTGAAGCTGCGGGCGGAGCGGATCAGCGCGATCGCGGACACCCTCTACCTCTCAGCGGAGACCGACCTTGGCCAGGCGCTCGGCCAGGTGGAGAAGGTGGAACCGAAGCTGCTGGTGGTGGACTCCGTGCAGACGCTCAGCAGCGCGGACGTGGAGGGCAGCTCCGGCGGTGTCTCCCAGGTCCGCGAGGTGGCTGCCTCCATCATTTCGGCGGCCAAACGCCGGAATATGACCACGCTGCTGGTGGGACATGTGACCAAAGATGGCTCCATCGCCGGGCCCCGCCTGCTGGAGCACCTGGTGGACGTCGTGTGCCAGTTCGAGGGCGAGCGCCACTCCCGCCTCCGCCTGCTCCGGGCGGTCAAGAACCGCTACGGGCCCACCGACGACGTGGGCTGCTTCGACCTCACCGAAGACGGCATCCTGGGCCTCGCCGATCCAAGCGGGCTGTTCGTCACCCGCACCAAGGACCCGGTATCCGGCACCTGCATCACCGTCACCATGGAGGGCCGCAGGCCGCTGCTTGCCGAGGTGCAGTCCCTGCTGGCCGAGACCCAGAACTCACAGCCGCGACGGGCAACCAGCGGCCTGGACAGTTCCCGGGTGGCCATGCTCCTGGCAGTACTGCAGCAGCGCGCCGGGTGTCAGCTGCAGAAGGACGACTCCTACGTGGCCACGGTGGGCGGCGTGAAGCTCAGCGAGCCGGCCACCGACTTGGCGGTGGCGCTGGCAGTGGCGTCCGCGAAGCACAAGAAACCCCTGCCCCAGCGCCTGATCGCGTTCGGCGAGGTGGGCCTGGCCGGCGAGGTGCGCCCGGTCCCGGGCATCAACCAGCGGATCCACGAGGCCCATCGGCTGGGATTCACGCACGCCGTGGTTCCCTCCAGCCCCACCGGTCCCGGCCCGGTCCCGGCGGGCTTCAACGTGAAGGAAGTGGGCCACCTGACCGAGGTGCTGGAACTGCTCATCACCAAGCCCTGAGCGCTAGCCAACCGGCGCATCTGTTCGCCGTTCAGCGCAATTCGGCGTTCAGGGCAATTCGCAGTTCAGCGCAATTCGCAGTTGAGCGCAAGCGGCCCGCGCCGTCCCTGGCAGCTCCAGGAGACGGCGCGGGCCGCTGCTGTTACAGCCCTTGGGCTACTTCTTGACCGCCCGGGTGCGGACCAGGGCCGTGGCGCCTGCGGCGAGGCCAAGAAGACCCGCTACCAGCCCGATCCAGCCCGCGGCCTGGCCGCCGTTGGAACCTGCTGCCTGCGTTTCCGATGCCGGCGCGGCCTCCGGCGTGGCCGACGCGGAACCATCGGCGGCCTCCGCCGCGGTGACGACGAACGAGGGCGCGGGGTGGTGCTCCTTATCAGCGGCCGGAGCAGAAGCTGCGGCGGAGGAGGTTGCGGACGCGTGGTCATGCTCGGCCTCGGCCGCGTCGGCCCAGTTCACGGTGGTGCCGTCAGTGTAGCCCTGGGCCGCGGGCAGGATCAGGGTGGTGCCGGCTGCCGGGAGCCGGCCGACGGACAGAGTGAAGGTCTGGAATTCCTTCTGCCCGATCTGATGGGCCGCATCGGCGGTCCAGATCACGCTAGTCGCGGCCTTGGTGACCGTTGCACCCGCAATTTCCACCGGCTTGGGCAGGGTGGAGGTGACCACCTGCGCCTTCCAGCCGTCCATCGGCTTCACCGAGACCGAGGTCAGCGGAGTGTCCGTGGGCAGCTTGACCTCCAGCCGGTTGGTCTTGGCTGTCTCGGATTCGTTCGGAACACTGAAGGTCAGTTTGGTGAAGCCGCCCTCGGCGGTTGCGGAGGGGTCAACCGTGACGTGCGCCGAGGCCGCGGCGGCACCGGCGGCGAGGAGCCCGGCCGTGAGGGAGGCGGCGGCTGCGGTCTTGAGGGTACGGCGGATGGAGGTGTTCATGAGGGTAATGCCTTTCACAGAAAAATCAGTCAGGGCCCATGCGCCACCAAGGCGACACGGGCAGGTAGCTGCATGCCGCCGTCGGACCCTGGCTGGAGCGGAACCGTCCCTAAGGGACCATCCCGTTCTGAAAGGAACCCGCCTAGGCGGCCAATGGCACCGGCGGCCCGCGCCGGGTGGGCAGGCGCACGCCGGCGCGAATGCGCGGGAGGATGACCGGAGTTGGAAAAGGCGCGGGGACGCGGGAGGGAAGGATAACTGCCGGTTCGGGTCGCCGGATAAGCGGCTGCAGCCAGGAAGCCAGCGCTGAGAGCACGCGTTCACCGCGGGCCAGCAGGACGGCGGTGCACAGGGTGGCCACGGCGTGCGCAGCGAACATGAGGCCGTCTGGTGCCGCAGGATGGACGCTTCCGGCGGCTGCCGACCCTGCGGCGGCCAGCGCGTCCGGGCTCATGGCACCCGGCTGCAAGGCACCCGCGTGGCCGGCATGGCCCGGCATCAGCGCCGCGGACCCCGGTGCGGCCGAACCCGCACCGCCCAGCGCCTCAAGAGCCCAGTGCAGCCACGATTGGCCTGCGCCCAGCAATGACACCAAGGCAGGGGCGGAGAGGCGGAACCGCGTCAGTGCGGCGACGGGAACCAGTGTCACGGCGAACAGCGCCGCCAGGATGGCCGCTGAGGGAAGCTGGCCGCCGCCCGCAAGGTGCCCGCCGGCGGCAAACCCGATAATGAGCGAACCGATCAGCCCGGTGCGGAAAAGCCGGAACGAGGCACGGGGCATCATCAGCGGTCCTTTCCGGAAGATGGACGGGCACAGCGGGCATCCCAGCAATTCTACTGGCCGGCCCGTGCCGCTGCCCTGTCCGATCATCCGAACCACCATTCCGGGCCGCCCAAACTTGTAACTAACCGGCGCAAGGCCCAAGGTTTTCCCACGCTGCCCTGTCTACGGTCGGGGGTGTCACAGCAGCTCCGGGCCTGGTGGAGGGAGGCACCGATGGAACTCCGAGGTCCCCTGCGCCACTTCCGCGCAGCCCTGGTCACCGCCATGGCGGTCTCTCTTGCCGCCGCAGGCCACGTGCTGGGTGGCGGCCAGCTTCCGGACATCGGGACAGTTGCCATGACGGCAGCAGTCCTGTTGGCCCCGGCCGCCTGGCTCGCGCGGCGGCAGCTGTCGTTCGCTGTCCTTTTCGCGCTGCTCGGCGCCGGCCAGCTGACGTTGCACACGGCCTTCGCAGCTTTCTCACCCGCGGCTTCCTGCCTGCCCCAGCTGCCGTTTTCCCAGTTGTCCAGCGGCCTGACGCCGCCAGCGGGCAATTTGACGCACTACGGACATGGTGGCCTGAACTGCACGGCAGCGGCGGAAACCATGGCCATGGGCGACGGCGCCACTTCGCCCGCCATGCTGGCAGGCCACCTCCTCGCCATGCTGGCCACCGCCTGGCTGTTGCGGCGGGGCGAGGCCGCACTGTGGCAGCTCCTGGCGTGGCTCCGTCCGCTGGTGCGGCTCCCCCGGCCCTTCGGGTTCACACCCGCCAGGCACCGTCCTGCGGCCTGGCCAACGGTCTTCGTCGCTGCCTACCGCCGCAACCTGCGGCACGACACCCTTCGCGGTCCGCCCCTGGCCGCCCTCCCGCGCACCATTTAACCTTCCTGCGTATGGCCAACGAGCCAGCGCAGGGGTGCCGGGACGCCGCCTGACCATCCCTCACCCTGCTGCCCCTCGGCACGAGCGCGGCAGCACCCGCGAAAGGCCCTGTCATGACCACCTCAACAAACCGTGCTGCGAACTCGTCTGCACTGAAAACTTCTGCCCTGAAAACTTCTGCCCTGAAAACCGTCACAGTCGTGACGGCGGCGGCCGGCCTCATGGTCCTGGGGGTGGGCTCAGCATCCGCCCACGTCCGCGTGGACCCCGCCTCTACCTCGGCCGGCGGCTTCTCGCAGCTGACCTTCCGGGTTCCCAACGAGTCAGCTGCCGCCAAGACCACCAAGGTCACCGTCACGCTGCCCACAGCGACGCCGTTCACCTCCGTCTCGGTCAAGCCCATCGACGGCTGGACGGCGAAGATCACGGAGGCGGCCCTGCCCGCACCCGTCACGGTGGAAGGCGCCAAGATCACCAAGGCAGCCGCCACGGTCACCTGGACAGCCGATGCGGCCCACCAGCTCGGCCCGAATGAGTACCAGACGTTCTCCATCTCGGTGGGCCGGCTTCCGGAGGCCGGGACCACAGTGGCCTTGCCTGCGGCACAGACCTACTCCGACGGAACGGTGGTGAAGTGGAACCAGCCCGAGACTGCCGGCCAGCCCGAGCCCGAGCACCCGGTCCCCTCCTTCGTCACCACTGCGGTCGCGGACGAACACTCGCATGCGGCACCGGCTGCCGCGGCGGCCCCCGCCGCAGACACGGCAACTGCAGACACAGCAAGCGCGGACACGGCGGCCGCAACGTCCACCACCCCGGCCGCGGCCGCACCCGACAACACGTTCGGCATCGTCGGCCTCGGAGCAGGCCTGCTCGGCCTGGCCGCCGGGACGGCGGCCCTGGTGCGGACCCGGAAGCCGCGGCAGAACTGATCCCCTGTGAGAATGCCAGGAGTCCAGCCGCGCGACTGCGGCCGGGCTCCTGGCATTCACGGGTTAGGCGCGGGTGACCACGAGCGCCGCGCTGTGCCCGCCGAACCCGAAGGCATTGACGAGTCCCGCCGTCGCGGTGCTGCCGCTGACGGTACCGGTGATCACGTTGAGGTCCACCTCGGGGTCAAGGGCAGCCACGTTGTAGGTGCCCGGCAGGTCGCCGGTCCGGAGGGCCTGCAGCGTGGCGATGGCGGCAAGGGCTCCCGCTCCGCCGAGCAGGTGCCCGGTGAGCGACTTTGTGGAGGTCACAGGGACCTGGTCGCCGGCAATGGTCTTGATGGCCTGCGCCTCCAGCCGGTCACCCACGGGGGTGGAGGTGGCGTGCGCGTGCACGAATCCGATGTCCGTCCCGCGGAGGCCGGCGGAGGCCAGGGCCTTCTCCATGACCCGCACCTGCATGTCCGGATCTGCCGCCACGATGTCGTTCGCGTCCGAAGTCACGGCCGCCCCGGCAATACCGCCCAGCACCTCCGCGCCCCGGGCACGCGCGTGTTCCTCGCTCTCCAGCACCACGATCCCCGCCCCTTCGGACAGCACGAACCCGTCGCGGTCCCGGTCGAACGGCCGTGAAGCCCGCTCCGGATCGTCGTTGCGGGTGGAGAGCGCCCGGATCTGCGAGAAACCGCTGATGATCAGGTCATTGACGGAGGCATCAACGCCCCCGGCAATTACGACGTCGAGGGCCCCGGACCTGATCATGTCGGCACCCTGGGCAATCGCCTCGGCCCCGGACGCACACGCACTGACCGGAGTGCGTGCCCCGCCCTTGGCGCCGAGGTCGATGGAAACCCAGGCGGATGGTCCGTTCACCATGAGCCGGGTCAGGGTGTGTGGCGAAACCTTGCGGGGACCGCCATTGTCCAGTTCCCTGACCTGTGCGAGTACGGTGTCCATGCCGCCGTAGGCCGAGCCGATCACGACGGCCAACCGCTCCGGCTCGACGTCCGGCTTACCCGACTGCTCCCAGGCTTCGCGGGAGGCAACCAGCGCCAGCTGCCCGCAACGATCCATCCGCTTCAACTCGCGGGTGCTGAGGAACGCGCCCAAATCCGCGGTGACCCGGCCGGCAATGCGCACCGGTAGCGCTTCAGCCCAGCTGTCCTCCAGCGCCGTGACACCCGAGCGCCCGGCCAGCATGGCCTCCCAGGTCTCGGCCACGGTGGCCCCGAGCGGGTTCATGGACCCCATGCCCGTCACGACGACACTGGTTGATCCTGAAGCACTGGTTGATCCTGTAACGGGTGCTGCGGCAGACGACTGGTTTGTGGGCACGGCGATACCTTGCTTCGTTGGTTGGGAGACCGTTCGGGAGCCGGAGCCCCGCGTTGGCGCAGTTACTTTGCGGGGTTGTGCGTCCCGATAGGCACCAGCGTGAGGTCCGGATGGTTCTTCTCGATGCGGCGCAGGGCCCAGACGTCATTGAAGAGGGCCAGGTATTCGCCGTCGGACCGCAGCAGCACCTCGGCGCCCGGCACGTTGGCCAGCGCCGGCATGGCATCCGCCGTCGAAATCCTGGCGATGGAGTACGGAAGGCGCTCCAGCCGCATCGGCGCGCTGAAGTCGTGCGCCATGCGGTCCTCCACCACCTCGAACTGCATGGGCCCGACGGCGGCAAGCACGGGCGCCTGGTCACCGCGGACGTCGGAGCGCAGCACCTGGATGACGCCCTCGTGCTCAAGCTGCTCGATGCCGCGGCGGAACTGCTTGAAGCGGCTGGGGTCCTTGGAGCGGGCAACCTGGAAGTGCTCGGGAGCGAACAGCGGAATGGCCGGGAACTCCACGGCTTCCTCAAGGAACAGGCTGTCCCCCACCCGCAGCGAAGACGCGTTGACCAGACCCACGACGTCGCCCGGGTAGGCCTCGTCAATGACCTCGCGTTCGCGGCCGAAAACCTGCTGCGCGTACTTCGTGGCGAAAGACTTTCCGGTGCGGGTTTGGGTGACCACCATGCCGCGCTCGAACACGCCGGAGCAGACGCGGATAAAAGCAACGTGGTCGCGGTGGGCCTTGTTCATGCCTGCCTGGACCTTGAACACGAATCCCGAAAACGGCGACTCGACGGCACGCGGGGTGCCCTCGATGTCCGGCCGGGGCGCGGCCGGCGGGGCGAAGTCCACCAGGGCGTCCAAAAGTTCCTTGACGCCGAAGTTCAGCGCCGCGGAGCTGAACAGGATGGGGGTGGCCTTGCCCGCGTGGAAGCTCTCGACGTCGAAGGCGAGGTTGGACTCGATGACCAGGCCGGCCTCGTCGACAGCATCCGTCCAGTTGCCGCCCTGGCTTTCGGCGGCCTCTTCGGGAGTGAAGTACTCGGTGAGGGCGATGCTGGCGCCGGCGTTGTTCCGCTGGAAACGCGCGAACCTGTCGTTGCGCAGGTCCCAGACGCCGCGGAAATCGCCGGAGATGCCCACGGCCCAGGTCAGGGGCATCGGTTGCAGCCCGGTGCGCTCCGTGATCTCGTCCATGAGGGCCAGGGCATCCAGGCCCGGGCGGTCCCACTTGTTGATGACCGTGATGATGGGAAGGTTCCGCTGCTTGCAGACCTCGAACAGCTTCATGGTCTGCGTCTCAAGGCCCTTGGCCGCGTCCACGAGCATCACGGCGCAGTCGACGGCGGCGAGCACACGGTAGGTGTCCTCGGAGAAGTCGGCGTGGCCGGGGGTGTCCAGCAGGTTGATCACCGTGTCCCGGTAGGAGAACTGCAGGGCGGCCGAGCTGATGGAAATGCCGCGGTCCTTCTCCATCTGCATCCAGTCCGAGACCGTCTCCTTGCGGTTGGCCTTGCCGCTGGAAGCGCCCGCGGTGCCGATCACCTTGGCGTGCAGGGCGAGGGCCTCGGTAAGCGTGGACTTGCCGGCGTCCGGGTGGGAGATGACGGCGAACGTGCGGCGGCGGGAGGCCTGCTTGTGGATCTCGTGCACTCGGGCGGGGCTCTGCACTTCTTGGGACACGGTGCTACTTTCACTGCGATCCGCGGGGGATCCTGATTGGAAAAGGTGGCGGCGGAACCTGCCAGCCAAGGCTTCAAGTTTATCTCAGGGGCGGAATCCGCACCGAAGGCGGGCCAAAAGTGCCTCCCAGCCAGCCGCCGTCGGACGCACTCCGGATGCCTATTCCACAGGACCCCGACGGGGCACTTTAAGGCTTGCCCGTGCGGTTGCTGGGGTAATCTACCTCTAGGATGGTGCATGCGGGAAACCGAGTACTTTTGATCCTGCCGGCGGACTACCGAAAACCGGCAAACCTGCAGGCCCGCCTGCACCTTTGAAGGGAATATTTATGGCTCGCAGCCCTGAAGAATCGCTCAAGGCGACTTTGGGGAGGGTGGCCCCGGGGACCCCGCTGCGGGACGGCCTGGAACGCATTCTCCGCGGACGCACCGGTGCGCTGATCGTCCTGGGCTCGGACCGGACCATCGACTCGATCTGTTCCGGCGGCTTCGACATCGGCATCGACTTCTCACCAACGAGGCTCCGCGAACTGGCCAAGATGGACGGCGCCATTGTTTGCGACAAGGATGCCAGCAACATCCTGCGGGCGGCAGTCCAGCTCGTCCCGGACTCGAGCATCGAAACGCAGGAATCGGGCACCCGGCACCGGACCGCGGAACGCGTGGCCATCCAGACAGGCGTCCCGGTCATATCGGTAAGCCAGTCCATGCAGATCATCGCCCTGTACGTCAACGGGCTGCGGCATGTGCTCGAGGGCTCCGAAAAGGTCCTGGCCCGCGCCAACCAGGCCCTGGCCACACTGGAGCGCTACCGTTCGCGGCTGGACCAGGTGACCAGCTCGCTCTCCGCCCTGGAGATTGAGGCCATGGTGACCGTCCGCGATGTGGCCGTGACCCTGCAGCGCCAGGAGATGGTGCGCCGGATCTCCGAGGAAATCTCGCAATATGTGCTGGAGCTCGGCGAGGACGGCAGGCTGCTCTCCCTCCAACTGGACGAGCTCACGGTGGGCCGCGGCCCGGGCAGCGACATCATCATCCGCGACTACGCCGGGCCGAACGCTTCCCCGGAGGACATCGACGGCGCGGTCAGCGCGCTCCTCAACCTCGGCCCCACCGAACTGATCGACCTCAGCAAGATCGCCGGAATCATCGGCTTCGCCGGCGGTGTGGACACCCTCGACGCCGTGGTGCAGCCGCGGGGCTACCGGCTCCTGTCGGGGCTCAAGGCCGTGCCGAAGGCCGTCGCGGACAGGCTCGTGGACCACTTCGGCGGGCTGCAGTACCTTATGGCTGCGACCATTGACGACCTGATGACCGTGGACGGGATCGGCGACCAGCGTGCCCGCACGGTCCGCGAGGGCCTCAGCCGGATGGCCGAAGCCAGCCTGCTGGACCGGTTCCTCTAAACCCCGTCGATTGCCATAGGTGCCCGTTTGGGCGCCCAAAAGGGCACCTGTGGAGCAGCCGATGGAGCAGGCAGCGTCAGCTGAGCTGGAAGGCCGTCGGCGGGCTGACCTTGGCGCCAAGCTTCGCGATGAACACGTAGTACCCGCTGCCGGCAACCGCGCCGTCCGGCACCGCCTCGCAGCCCTGCACGGAACGGTTGCGCGGCCACGGGAACTTCGCCGTTTCACTCTTGCCGGGTGCAATGGTCTTGACCAGGTCAGTACTGGCGGCCTGGCAGTCGGCGGAGGAGAAGACGCGGTCCGAGCCGCTGGTGACCAGGAAGTCCATCTGCGACGTGCCGATGTTCACCTTGCAGGGCAGCTTTCCGCCGTTGGTGACCGTGAGGCTCAGCACCGGCTTCTCGTCTGCGGCGTAGGACGTCTTGTTGGTGGCCGCTTTGACCGTCACGAGCTTCTGTTCGCACGCGGGCGAGGCGGAGGGGGTTGCGGAAGGGCTGGCCGACGGCGTTGCCCCCGGCTGCGCGGTGCTGCCCGGCGTTGAGGAACCCTGTGAGGAATCCTGCGCTGACACCTGCTGGGCGCCGCGGAGAAGGCTGGTTACCGTTGCGACACCGCCGGCGATCAGGCCCAGGACCAGCAGCAGCGCCACTCCGGCAAAAAGCCGACGACGGCGGTACACGGCGGGGCTCGGCTTACGGCCTGCACGGGGCACCGTTTTCCCGGATGCCGTTTTCTGTGCCGCCGGTTGCGGTGACCGGTTCCGGCCCGCGCCGGAGTTCGGAGTGTCTTGCCTGCCCATCCTTCTAGGCTAAGGAACGGCCGGCTTTCTGCTGCGCCACCACGCCGCCATCGCCCCACCATGTCCAATTCGTGACTCAAATTCGGGTGACAACTGTCAGCACACTTACTAAAATTGAATCCCGGATACCACTTACCGGGCCGAGTTGGAGAGGACCACTGATGGTAGATCACGTGTCTGGCGGTCACCTCGAACGCGTTCTTCTGCCGCTGACGTTTGGCAAACATCAGAGCCAGGGGACAGCGTTCACGGTGCTTGCGGTTGAGATCTGGGACACCGGGATCCTGGTCAACCTGCATCTCGCCTCAGTCAATGACGACGAGCCGCAAACCCCCGAAATCGTTATCCATGACCACTTCGGCACAGAGTACAAGCTGGATGAGGTGGCCACCGTCGGCACCCGCCAGCTGCAGTTCTTTGCGCCCTCGATACCGGAAGGAACGCGCAGCCTGACCATCCGCTCAGTGGATCCGGACAGCGCCAGCTTCGTGGTGGCCCTTGCTGTTCCGGCGCCCAACGGCCGCGGCGGCGAAACTTTGCACGGCCATGTGCGGCGGCTGCCCGCACGGCAGGAAGGACTGCCTCCCGCGCAGAAGGAGGCCAGCTGACGATCCCTGGCCGGAAACCGCCGTCGGGGTTTTCAACTAGAGTATTGGCATCAAAACCACAGCCGATTACCCCGACCTGACGGACGTCCACTCCTCACTGGAGGACTGGTTCGACGCCGAAGCCCGGGACTTGCCGTGGCGCTCGCCCGGCTGCTCCCCCTGGGGCGTGCTGGTCAGCGAGATCATGCTGCAGCAGACCCCCGTGGTCCGTGTGCTGCCGGTCTGGGAAGAGTGGCTGCGCCGGTGGCCAGAGCCCGCAGCGCTGGCACTGGAACCCGCCGGTGAGGCCGTCCGTGCCTGGGGCCGGCTGGGCTATCCGCGGCGCGCGCTGAGGCTGCACGCTGCCGCAGTCGCCATCGAACGAGACCACGGCGGCAGGGTCCCGCAGGACTACGCCGAGTTGCTCGGACTGCCAGGTGTGGGCAGCTATACGGCGGCCGCCGTCGCCGCTTTCGCCTTTGGGCGCCGCGAGACGGTGGTCGACACCAACATCCGCCGAGTCCACGCGCGGCTCTTTTCCGGCTCCGCACTGCCAGCCCCGGCCCTGACGGCCGCGGAAATGCGGCTTGCCGCGGAGCTGCTGCCGACCGACGCCGGCAGTTCCGTCCGCTGGAACGCTTCAGTCATGGAGCTGGGGGCGCTGGTGTGCACGGCCCGGGCACCCAAGTGCGCCGCGTGCCCCGTCCGCGACCGGTGCGCCTGGCTCGCCGCCGGCGAGCCGCCGCCGTCGTACACGCCCAAGGGCCAAACATGGCACGGCACAGACCGGCAGGTCCGCGGCGGTGTGATGGCCGTCCTTCGGCTGGCGGACGCGCCGGTGCCCGCGGAGATGTTCCAGCAGGCACCCGCCGACCTCGGGTTCGAAGCCGCCGGCATCGGCGTGCCGCTGGCCGCCCTGCACCGGTTGAACTGCGCGCCGGAGCAGCTGGAACGGGCGTTGGCCGGCCTCCTGGCGGATGGCCTGGCTGAACTGCACCATGGCGGGTACCGGCTGCCGGCCTGACTGCTTCGCCCGGACTGGCACCTGCCGCACGGTTTTGGTCTCAATTAGGCACCCACGGCACGGACCGGGTAACGATGAGGGCACCAGTTTTGGCCCCGCCGGGTCCCCTTCGGCACGCCGGATCTACCCTGAAGTATGGGCAAGACAGGGGTACTTTTGGCCACAATCACGACGACGGCACTCCTTTCGGGGTGCCATGCCTTCGAAACGGCGTGCCCGGCTGTCGGCCAGGTGTCCGGGGTCGCGGTCACGGTGGCCGCAGGCTACGCCCCCGAAGTGAAGACGCTTCATGTGAAAGCCTGCCAGGATGGCAAGTGCAAAGACGACACGCTCGAGCTCGTGGCGGGCTCAGTACCTGTTGACTTGGGCTGCGCCGATGCTTCCAAACCCGATGCCGTGTGCGCGGCTACCGCCAAGCCGGACGGCACGCGACGGGGAATGCTGAATCTGGACAGGCTGGGCGAGTCCCCGATCAGCGTCACGGCCAGTGGGCGGTCCGCCAGCGGCAAGCCGCTGCCCGTGCGCACGCTGACCTTCGCCCCCAGGGCCAGCTATCCGTTCGGCGAGCAGTGCGGACGGTTTGTCTCGGCTTCCGTGGTGCTGGATGCGGCAGGCCTCAGGCAGGACAGGTAGCCTGCCGGAACCCTCTCAGGGTTCCCCGAATCCGTCCCGTACCAGCCCCGCCACATACGCCACCGCGCGCTCGGCGTCGGGTCCGTACGCTTCCACGTGCAGCACCGATCCCTTGCCGGCACCCAGCGTCATCAGGCCGGTCATGGAGGCGCCGTCCACTCCGTTCACGCTCACGTCCGCATCCAACGCAGACAGGCCGCCGGCTATCTTGGCGGCGGGCCGGGCATGCATGCCTGCGAGGTTGACGAGCTCGAAGTCCCCGCTGGCATCCGGGGCCAGGGCTTCCGGTTCATCCGAGGCCGGGCCATGGGCGGCGGGCTGCTTACCGGGCTGCTTACCGGCGGTGGCGGCGGCCGGGTAATTCTCTGCCTTGGGCCGCGGCGCGGGATAGCCATGGGTGGCCTCGGCTGCACGCCGGACAGCATGAACGCTGGCTCCTCCCTGGGCCGCCACCGCTGCCGCCACGAGGCCCTCGATGATCGGGGCGTCGGCGAGGAGCACGGTGCCGCTGCCCTCGGCGAATTCCATGGCCGATTCCGCGGTCATCACGGCCGAGCCCAGATCGGTCAGCACCACCACACCATCGCCCCCGGCAGCGGTTTCCAGCGCCGCCATTACCTTTTCCATGCTGGTGCCGATCCGGCCGTCCGACGTTCCACCGGCCGGCACCATCATCACGTCCGGCGCCATCTGGGCCGCGAGCTCCACGGCGCCGTCGGCAATCTTGTCACTGTGCGAAACCACCACGATCCGCACCGTCATGCGGCGGCTCCCGCAGCGGCGCGAAGGATGAGGGCACTTGAAGCGGCCCCGGGGTCCCGGTGGCCGGCACTTCGCTCCCCGAGGTAGCTGGCCCTGCCCTTTCGCGCCACCAGCGGATCAGTGGCCACGGCGCCGGCCTCGGCAGCCTCCGCCGCGGCGATCAGGACCGCCAGCGTGTCGCCGTCGGCCGCTGCCGCTGCGGCTGCGTCAACGGCAGGGGTCCAGGCATCAACCATCGTCTTGTCGCCCGCCTCGGCCTTCCCCCTGGCCACGATGCCGTCCCGCGCCGCGGTGAGCGCGGCGGCGAGCGCTGCCGCGTCGATGTACGCGGCATCGCCCAGCGTGGTTGCGGCCCGCAGGAATGCCGTGCCGTAGAGCGGGCCGGCAGCCCCGCCGACCTTCGACATCAACGCCATGGCCGTCAGCTTGAGCGCGGCGCCGGGGGTTTCGGGAGGACTCTCGGCGAGCTTGTCGAGCACCGCCTGGAAGCCGCGGTCCATGTTTTCGCCGTGGTCAGAGTCGCCGATGGCCCTGTCCAGCTCGATGAGTTCCACCCTGTGCTCCGCCATTGCCTGCGCCGACAGCGTCAGCCATTTGACGGCCCAGGTCACGTCTAGCCCCACCGCTACACGCCCCACCGGAGAGCCGGCGTGTGCACGGGCGCATCCCAAAGGGCTGTCATTTCGCCGTCGAGCCGCAGCACCGAGACGGAACAGCCCTGCATCTCGAGGGACGTGATGTAGTTCCCCACCAGGGAACGCTCCACCGTGAGGCCCCGCTCCGCCAGGATCTGCGCGGCCCGGCGGTAGACGATGTACAGCTCACTCAGCGGCGTCCCACCCATGCCATTGACGAACAGGAGCACCTTCTCCCCCGGCGCCGTTCCGAGGTCGCTGAGGATCGGTTCCAGCAGGCGGCTGGTGATGCCATCGGCGCCTTCCATGGCGATCTTGTGCCGGCCCGGCTCACCGTGGATGCCGATGCCGATTTCGATCTCGTTGTCCTCGAGGTCGAAGCTCGGGGTGCCGGCATGGGGCACCGTGCAGGCCGAGAGCGCGACGCCCATGGTCCGCACGTTCTGGTTCACACGGTCACCGATGGCCGCCACCGCGTCGAGGTCGTCACCGCGCTCGGCCGCGGCCCCGGCGATCTTCTCCACCAGGACCGTGCCGCCCACGCCCCTGCGGCCGGCCGTGTACAGCGAATCCTCCACCGCAACGTCGTCGTTGACGAGCACGGTGCGGACTTCCACGCCCTCGGCCTGGGCCATCTCGGCCGCCGTTTCGAAGTTCAGGACGTCGCCGGTGTAGTTCTTCACAATGTGGACCACCCCTGATCCGGAGTTCACGGCGAGCGTGGCCGGAATGATCTGGTCGGGTGTCGGTGAGGTGAAGACGGCGCCGGGAACAGCGGCGTCGAGCATGCCACGCCCCACGAATCCGGCGTGGAGCGGTTCATGTCCGCTGCCGCCGCCGGACACCAGGCCGACCTTGCCGGCAACGGGGGCGTCCTTGCGGGTGACGTACTTCGGATCGGCGCTGACGGTCACTAGGTCTGCATGGGCTAGGCCGAATCCCTCCACGGATTCATCCACAACAGCGCGCGGGTCATTGATGAGCTTTTTCACGGCCGGCTCCTGGGCTCTCGGTCCTTTTATTGGCATCGGTCAGGATGTGCTTTGACCCTACTACCGGCACCTGCTGCGCGGTAGTTCGGATGCGGCGGAAGGGACAGCCCCCAATGCTGTCCCTTCCGGCTCCCAAGAGTTTATCCAGCAAATTGATAAAAGGAAAGGAGTGTCAGGGGGCGGAATCCAGCCGCGCTGAGCCCGGTCCCCGCGGAGGTCGGGGGCAGGCCCTAGAGAGCCTTGATCATCCGCGTGTTCCCCAGCGTGTTGGGCTTCACGCGCGCAAGGTCCAGGAACTCCGCCACACCTTCGTCATGCGAGCGCAGCAGCTCGGAGTACACCTGCGGGTCCACTGCCGACTGGTCCGCCATGACCTCGAAACCGTGCCGCTTGAAAAAATCCACCTCGAAGGTCAGGCAGAACACCCGCGAAACGCCCAGCGCGGCGGCCTGCTTCAGGAGACTCTCGACGAGGACGTGCCCCACTCCCCTGCCTCGCCAGGCATCTGAGGCGGCAAGGGTGCGGACTTCCGCGAGGTCCTCCCACATGACGTGCAGGGCTCCGCAGCCGATGACCTCGCCGTCCGCCGACTCGGCTATCAGGAACTCCTGCAGGCTCTCGTAATAGGCCACCGTCTCCTTGGCCATCAGTATTCGCTCTTCCGCCAGCGGCGCCACCAGTTTCTTGATGGCAGCCACATCGCTGGTCCGGGCAGGGCGAACGGTGAAGGAGTCAGTCACAGCCCCATCTTACGGCGACGGCCCCGGCCACCTCCGGCGGGAGGTCAGAGGCCCAGATCCGCGGGCAGCTCGATGTCCTTGCCCAGGACGTTCCTGGCCAGGAAGTGTTCAACCACGCCGTACCAGATCTTGGCGTGCTGCGGCTGCAGGATCCAGTGGTTCTCGTCGGGGTAGAAGAGGAACCTGTGGCTGGTCTGCCCGTTCTCGTCGGACGCGAGCTGGGACTTGGATAACAGCTCGTACCAGAGCCGCAGGCCCTCCCCAATGGGCACCCGGTAGTCCTTGTCACCGTGGATGACCAGCATGGGCGTCCGGATCTTCTCGACATGCAGGTGCGGGGAGTTCTCCAGCGCCATCTCCGCCGTCATCTCCTTGAGCCAGTACTGCGACGCGTCGGTGGTGGGCCCGAACTGGTCCAGCGCCCACAGGCTGGCATGGGTGACGATCGCCCTGAAGCGGTCCGTCTGCCCGGCCACCCAGTTGGCCATGTAGCCGCCAAAGGAGCCACCCATCGCGGCAGTGCGGCTTTCATCGATGTCCGGCCGCTGCACCACCGCGTCCGTGATGGCCATAAGATCCGTAAACGGCGCCTTGCCCCAGCCGCCCCAGCCCCGCTGGATGTAGTCCTGGCCGTAGCCCGTGGACAGGGCGGGGTCCGGCAGCAGGACAGCGTACCCGCGGGCGGTGAGCAGCCACGGGTTCCAGCGCCAGGTCCAGGCATTCCAGGATCCCAGCGGTCCGCCGTGGATCCACAGCAGCAGGGGCGCGGGGCTCTCGGCGGAGGCGCCGGCCGGCAGTGCCAGGTAGGCGGGCACGCGGGTGCCGTCAGCCGCTGTCGCCTCCACCCGCTCCAGCGACCCCTCGGTTTGCGGCCGCTCCGCCGGGGACGGCAACCGCGTGACGTTCCCGCTGGCGAGGTCGATCCGGACGGGCTCGGCGGGGAACTCGTACGAGCTCCGCAGCGCATAGGCGCTGCGGCCGTCGGGTGAAACGACGACGTCGGTGTAGGCCGCTGCGTCCGGTGTCACCCGGGTGACGCTCCCCCGGGCGGCACCTGCCGCAACGGAAACACTGAAAACCGGCGACGCGCCGTCGTCGTCTGCCGTGACCAGGAGGGCAGAGCCGTCCGGGAGCCACGCTTCGGGGTGGGGCCAGCGGTCCCATTCGTGTGCCAGGGGCTGCAGGTCCTCCGGACCGGCTTCCCCGGAGACATCGAGGAGATGCAGCCTGACCTGCGGCGCCTGCTGCGGCGTTGTGTCGCTTTCACTGACGACGGCGAGCAGGCCGCCGTCGGGGCTGACCGGGCCGGGGAAGTAGTTCATGCCCTCCTCGTCGAGGAGGACCCGCTGCGTGCCGGTGGCGACGTCGATGGCCACGAGGACCGAGCGCAGGTCCGCCTTCGGCAGCGGCTTCACCAGGCTCGTGTAGATGGTCTTTCCGTCCGGGCTGGCCACCGAGACGGCCTCCCGGAGGCGGGAACCCGCCTCCGGGGTGAGGTTGCGCAGGGTGAGCGGCGCCGCGCTGTCCACTGTGGCGGGCTTGCCGGGTTCCGGCTCGGGCCCCGGCTCCACCGCGAAGAGCCGCGGCTGGGCAGGGCCCAGGTCCGCGTCCCAGTACCGCACCGGATACTCGCTATGCAGGATGGCCGCCACCTTGTTGTCCTTGCGGCTCTTGCGGCGCTCGGCGTCGGCCTCCTCGTCACCGGAGCCGGCAAGAACGGACGCGGTGACGAAGGCAGCGTTGGCGTCCCTGGCCGCAATGACCTTGTCCACGCCGCCAGCCCGCGACAACACCACGCGGGCCTCGCCGCCACCTGCGGGGAGCACCCAGAGCGCCTTGACGGGATCGCCGTCGGCCTCGCGGTCCGGATCGGGCCTGGCGGACGTGAAGTAGACGTCGCCGTTGGCCGCGAACGCGGCGCCGGCTTCGCCCTTGGCGCTGCGGGTGATCCGGCGGGCCTGCTTCCCGCCCGCCGGGTCCAGCTCCCACAGCGCCGTGCCGTATTCGGTGCCCTTGCTGTTCAGCGTGGCGACCGTCGTTACCAGCCGCTGGCCGTCAAGGCTGAGGGCCAGGCCACTGACGCGCGGGATCGCCAGGTAGTGGTCGAGGTCGTGGAAAGGGGTCGCCGGTTGCTCACGCAGGATCGCTGCATCTTCAGTTGACATGTGCCGATTCAACACCGCCGGTGCTCTGGATCACAGGAGGGTTCACTATCGGTGAACCAGTACTTTCAGCACAACCTCTACCGGCGGGAGCGCAAGCAAAAGGCCCCGCCGGCTCCCTTTCGGGGGCTGGCGGGGCCTTTTGGCGCTGGAGTGCGGCTGGGTGCCGGGCGCCTCGTGCTAGGCGCTCGGGGCGATTTCCGGGATGCGCGGCTTGGCGTTGCCCGCGAAGGTGAACTTCGCGTCGTCACCTTCGCCGTCCACATCCACCACCACGATGTCGCCGGGGTGCAGCTCGCCGAAGAGGATCTTCTCCGAGAGCTGGTCCTCGATCTCGCGCTGGATGGTGCGGCGCAGCGGCCGGGCACCCATGGCGGGATCGTAGCCGCGGGTGGCCAGAAGTACCTTGGCTGTCTTGGTCAGCTCGATGCCCATGTCCTTGTCCTTGAGGCGCTTCTCCAGGCGCGTCACGAACATGTCCACGATCTCGATGATCTCGTCCTGCGTCAGCTGCGGGAACACCACGACGTCGTCAACACGGTTGAGGAACTCGGGGCGGAAGTGCTGCTTGAGCTCCTCCGTGACCCGGGCGCGCATCCGGTTGTAGCCGGTCTGGGTGTCCGTGCCGGACTGGAAGCCGGTGGCGACGCTCTTGGAGATGTCCCGGGTTCCGAGGTTGGTGGTCATGATGATCACGGTGTTCTTGAAGTCCACCACGCGGCCCTGGGAGTCGGTCAGGCGACCGTCTTCCAGGATCTGCAGCAGCGAGTTGAAGAGGTCCGCGTGCGCCTTTTCAACTTCGTCGAACAGGACCACGGAGAACGGACGGCGGCGGACCTTCTCGGTCAGCTGCCCGCCCTCTTCGTAGCCGACGTAGCCCGGAGGGGCACCGAAGAGGCGCGACACCGTGTGCTTCTCGGAGTACTCGGACATGTCCAGCGTGATGAGGGCGTCCTCTTCACCGAACAGGAACTCCGCGAGGGCCTTGGCGAGTTCGGTCTTGCCGACGCCGGTGGGGCCGGCGAAGATAAACGAACCGCCCGGACGCTTCGGGTCCTTCAGGCCTGCACGCGTGCGGCGGATTGCCTGGGACAGCGCCTTGATGGCCTCGTCCTGGCCGACGACGCGCTTGTGCAGCTCGTCTTCCATCTTCAGCAGGCGCGAGGATTCTTCCTCGGTCAGCTTGAAGACCGGAATGCCCGTGGAATTCGCGAGGACTTCGGCGATCAGGTCCTCGTCCACTTCCGAGATGTCGTCCATGCCGCCGGTCTTCCAGTGGCGTTCCTTCTCGGAGCGCTCGGTGATGAGCTTCTGCTCCTTGTCGCGCAGCGCGGCAGCACCTTCGAAGTCCTGCGCGTCAATTGCGGACTCCTTCTCCATCTTCAGCTCGGAGATGCGCTCGTCCATCTCCTTGAGCTCCGGCGGAGCTGTCATGCGGCGGATGCGGAGCCGGGCTCCGGCTTCGTCGATGAGGTCGATCGCCTTGTCCGGGAGGAACCGGTCCGAGATGTAGCGTTCGGAGAGGTTCGCGGCCGAGGCGAGGGCGCCGTCGGTGATGGTGACGCGGTGGTGCGCCTCGTAGCGGTCCCGCAGGCCCTTGAGGATCTCGATCGCGTGCGCAACCGACGGCTCCTTGACCTGGATGGGCTGGAAGCGGCGCTCGAGGGCGGCGTCCTTCTCGATGTGCTTGCGGTACTCGTCCAGCGTGGTGGCACCGATGGTCTGCAGCTCGCCGCGGGCCAGCATGGGCTTCAGGATCGAGGCCGCGTCGATGGCGCCTTCGGCGGCACCGGCACCCACGAGGGTGTGGATCTCGTCGATGAAGAGGATGATGTCGCCGCGGGTGCGGATCTCCTTGAGGACCTTCTTCAGGCGCTCTTCGAAGTCACCACGGTAGCGGGAGCCGGCCACGAGGGAGCCAAGGTCCAGCGTGTAGAGCTGCTTGTCCTTGATGGTCTCCGGCACGTCGCCGCGCACGATCGCCTGGGCCAGGCCCTCGACGACGGCTGTCTTTCCGACGCCGGGCTCGCCGATCAGCACAGGGTTGTTCTTGGTGCGGCGGGACAGGACCTGCATGACGCGTTCCATTTCCTGCTCGCGTCCGATTACAGGGTCCAGCTTGTTCTCGCGGGCAGCCTGCGTCAGGTTCCGGCCGAACTGGTCCAGCACAACAGAGCCGGCGGGGGTACCCTCTGCCTGGCTCTGGCCGACGCCGGCGCCGGTGGTCTCTTTGCCCTGGTAGCCGGAGAGCAGCTGGATGACCTGCTGGCGGACCCGGTTCAGGTCGGCACCGAGCTTCACCAGCACCTGGGCTGCCACGCCCTCACCCTCGCGGATGAGTCCCAGCAGGATGTGCTCCGTGCCGATGTAGTTGTGGCCAAGCTGCAGGGCTTCGCGCAGCGAGAGCTCCAGCACCTTCTTTGCACGCGGCGTGAAGGGGATATGGCCCGAGGGAGCCTGCTGGCCCTGGCCGATGATCTCCTGCACCTGCTCGCGGACGCCGTCGAGCGAAATGCTCAAGGACTCAAGAGCTTTGGCGGCAACGCCCTCACCCTCATGGATCAGACCCAAGAGGATGTGTTCGGTACCAATGTAATTGTGGTTCAGCATGCGTGCCTCTTCTTGGGCAAGCACAACTACGCGACGGGCACGGTCCGTAAATCGCTCAAACATTTCGCCACACTCCTAGCTACGACGTACTTTGATGCTACGTGGGCGAAGCCTGACTTGGGGAGCTTGTTCGCCACAGGGGAAACCGGGGGCCTTGCGCAGGTCCACGCAGCTGCCGTGCCGGACTTGCGGCGCAATGCCGGAGAGCACGCAAATAGCATCCGGGTGCCGCCAGTGCGCCATTTACCGTTTCACTATGCAGGGTGTCCGAAATCACCGCCGCGGAATGTTCCCTGGGCCCGGATTAGCTTGCACGCCGGTGATGTAAAAGCACCGGATTGCCGCAGGACAGGATTTTCGGCCGGAGGGCATTGTGGGGCAAGGGATCGTTAAAGCGCAGCGCCCCCGTCAATCGGGGGCGCCGCACATATGCTCAGAACGTTTTGTGCACTAACTGATTGTCAGGTCACCGGGCTAGGAATTGGCCTTTTGGTAGGCTTCCTGGATTTCTGCCTGAATACGGCCGCGCGCGTTTACGGTGTAACCGTGGTCCCGCGCCCACTGGCGTATCTGGGCTGAGTCCTGGTTGCGTCCGCCCGTTGCCTTGGCACGGGCAGGCCGGCCGCCGGACGTTTTCCGGCCCGCTGAAACAAAGCGTTCCAGTGATGACCGCAGTTCTGAAGCATTGGCTGAGGACAGGTCAATTTCATAACCGACGCCATCCAGGCCGAAGCGAACGGTTTCGTCCGCAGATCCCCCATCCAGATCGTCCACAAGGACGATATTGACTTTCTGTGCCATCAAAAATCTCTCTTTTGGAAAGGACGTGTAATCAGATAAGCAGGATGTATCCACCTGAAGTATCTCCCCCAATAAGGGAACGCGTCAAAACACGCAATGGTTCCTTGGGGATAACCGGTGGTATTAAAAGTCGCCTGTTATTTGTCTGATTCAGTGGTCGGCTCGGGAGAATCATCTCCGGCTGCCGCCTGGGCGTCAGCCTCAGCCTGTGCGCGGGCTTCCGCCTGGCGTTCGGCCTTGTCCGCGTTGAAAATCGATTTCATGGCGAACCAGAAGATCAGGCCGACCACCAGCGAGGGCAGCAGCACTGCGACATAGTCCATCATCAGTGGCCTTCAGGTTTAAGGAGCGGGAAGAGAATTGTTTCGCGGATGCCGGCGCCGGTAAACAGCATGACCAGGCGGTCGATGCCCAGCCCGATGCCGCCCATCGGCGGCGCACCGTATTCCAGGGCGCGGAGGAAGTCCTCGTCCAGCTGCATGGCCTCGACGTCGCCGGCAGCGGCGTGCCTGGACTGCTCGGTGAGGCGTTCGCGCTGGATGACCGGGTCAATGAGCTCAGAGAACGCGGTGCCGCGTTCCATGCCACCGATGATCAGGTCCCAGGCCTCGATCAGGCGGCCGTCTTCCCGGTGCGGGCGGGCCAGCGGCTGGGCGGAGGGCGGGTAGTCGTAGACAAACGTGGGGTTCAGCAGGGTGGGTTCGACGATTTCGCCGAAGAGTTCCACAGCCAGCTTCTCGGCGTCCCACTTGGGATCGACCTTGACATCGTGCTTCCCGGCAACGGCGCGCAGCTCCTCAAGCGTGGTGTCCGGGGTGATCTCCTGGCCCACTGCCTCCGAAAGCCCCGGGTACACGGCCACCCAGGCCCAGTCACCGTCGAGGTTAATCTCCCCGGCTTCGGTCTGGAGCACGCGGCCCGCACCCACGGCGTCCGCGGCGTCCAGGATGATCTCCTTGATGCGCTCGGCCATGACGAACTGGTCTGCCCAGGCCTCGTAGCACTCAAGCGTGGTGAACTCCGGGCTGTGGGTTGAGTCCACGCCCTCGTTCCGGAACACGCGGCCCATGTCATAGACGCGGTCGATGCCGCCCACGACGGCGCGCTTGAGGTACAGCTCGGTGGCGATGCGCAGCGTCATCTTCTGGTCGAACGCGTTCATGTGCGTCTCGAACGGCCGGGCGAGGGCGCCGCCGTGGACCAGCTGCAGGATGGGCGTTTCCACCTCGACGTAGGTGTGGCGGAAGAGGGTCTCGCGGATGGAGCGGGTGATGGCGGCCCGGGTGTACACCATCTCGCGGGCCTCGTCGCGGACCATCAGGTCCACGTAGCGCTGGCGGACGCGGGTTTCCTCGTTGAGTTCGGCGTGCAGCACCGGCAGCGGGCGGAGCGCCTTGGAGGCCATGGACCAGGACTCAGCCATGACGGAGAGTTCACCGCGGCGCGAAGAGATGACTTCGCCCCTGATGAAAACGTGGTCGCCCAGGTCAACCAGGGCCTTCCAGTCGGCGAGGGCCTCCTCGCCCACGTTCGCGAGGCTGAGCATGGCCTGCAGCCGGGTGCCCTTGCCGTCGGTGCCGCCTTCCTGCAGCGTGGCGAAGCAGAGCTTGCCGGTGTTCCGGACAAACACCACGCGGCCGGTGACGCCGACGACGTCGCCGGTGGTTTCGTCGGCCTGCAGGTGTGCGTACTTTTCGCGGATTTCGCTGAGAGAGTGCGTGCGCTCAACACCCACCGGGTACGCCTCCTGCCCGCGTTCGATCAGCTTGGCGCGCTTCTCCATGCGGATGCGCATCTGTTCGCTGGCGTCGAGCGGTTCTGGGGCGTTCTTGGGGGCGGGGGTGTTTTGGGAAGTCACAGTCATCAAGTTTACCGGGACTTCCCGCCTGGGAGTTCGGGACTTCCCGCCTTTGAGTTTTTGTCCAGATATTCGGACTTCCGTGGCCGTTTGGGCGCGATATCTGGACAAAAACTCCAAAGGGGGTGGGGCATAGACTCGGGCTGTGGAGACCTGGACAGTTGAGACGGACGACGACGGCAGCCGCCTTGAGGTGCATTCCTTCAGGCCCGCAGCACTCACCGGTGCCGAAGGAAGCAATTCTGGTGGCAGCACCGCCGGCAGCACCTCCGCGGAAGGTGACCCGGCCCCGGTCACGGCGCCCGGCGTCGTCCTTATTCACGGAACACTGGTGACCGACGCGCTGTACCGGCCGTTCGCCCGCAACCTGAGCCTCCTGCTGAGCCGGCCGGTGCACTGCTACAACCGCCGCGGCCGCGCCGGTTCCGCACCGCAGCCGGACGACTATTCGGTCAAGACCGAGATCGGGGACCTGGCCGCCGTGATGAAGGCAACGGGCTCCGAAGATTTGGTGGCGCACAGCTTCGGCGGCTTCGTGGCTCTCCAGGCGGCACGTGACTTGCCGCTTCGCAGGCTGGTCACGTACGACGCCGCGGTGTCCCTCTCCGGCAACCTGCACCACCGCTGGCGGCCGGAACTGGAGCAGGCCGTGACGGACGGCCAGCTCAACCATGCCTGGGCGCACCTGGTGCAGGGGCTGGCCACGGCCGGCCCGTTGTCGTACCTGCCCCTCGGCGCGCTGCGGATGCTCAGCATCATGTCGGCCCGGACCAATGTGGGCGCGGAAATGCGGGAGCTGCTGCCCACGGCCGTCAAGGAAATGCGGGCCGTGCTGGACGCCGACGCGGAGCTCACGGATTTCACGGAACTGGCCACCCCAACGCTGATGCTCAGCGGCGGCTGGAGCCCGGGATACTTCGCCGACACCGGCCGGCAACTGGCGTCGGCCGTGCCGGCGATCGACTTCGCGGTGGTTCCGGGCCAGCTGCACGAGGGGCCGATCCGGCCGGGCAAACGCCTGGCCATTCGGATCGCCCGCTTCCTGAACGGCACCGACGGGACCATCACTTCCCAGAGCAAGAAGCGCCGGCGGCCATAGCCGCCGGCGCCCGGCTATGGCCGGCTGTCGGCACACGCCGGCCTCCGATAGGCTCGGAGCATGACTCGCGAGATCATCAGCACACCTGACGGCGGCAAGCTTGAGCTGTTCAGCACTGGCGAGGAGCTGGCCACGGCCGGTTCCGGCGTCGTCGTCGTAATCTCTTCCATGGTGACGGCGGCGGACTACACCCGCTTTGCGCAAAAGCTCAGCGCGTCCCTGGGCCGGCCGGTGCACACGTTCAACCGCCGCGGCCGGGGCGCCTCCTCCGAACAGGCCGGCGACTACACCCTGGACGTCGACATCCGCGACCTCGACGCCGTCATGAAGCACACGTCCAGCACCGACGTCTTTGGCCACAGCTTCGGCGGGGCCGTGGCCCTGCACGCGGCCCGGACGCTCCCGGTGGAACGGCTCGCCGTGTACGACCCCGCGGTCTCCGTCAACCACAGCGTCAAGGCGGACTGGACCACGGAATACGAGCGGGCAACAGCGGCCGGAGACGATGACCGCGCCCTCGCCGTCCTGCTCCGCGGGCTGGAGGCCGAAAGCGTCTTCTCCTCCCGCATGCCGCTGTCCATGATGACCCTCGCCAACAAGCTCACGGCGGGGACCTCAGTGGGCAAGCAGCAACGGGAAATGATGCGCACCGGCGTGCGGGAGATCAAGGCGATCATCGCGGCCGACATGCCGGCCGAGCCGTTCCTGGCGCTGCCGCTGGAGACGCTCATCATCGTGGGCGAGAAAAGCCCGGCCTACTTCGGCGTGGCCTGCGGCCAGATCCACGACGTCCTCTCCGGCTCCAGCTACACCATCCTGCCGGGCTTCGGGCACGACGGCGTCAACCGCGCTCCGGACCGGCTCATCACCGAGCTCAGCGACTTCTTCGCCGGTTAACAAAGCAACGCGGGGTCACATCGCGCCCAATTAACCCTCCGGACTGGGCGCGAAGTGACCCCGCGTTGCTTTTGAGGTGGGTCCTAGTGGGCCGCGGGTGCTCCTTCGGCGCCGGCAGTCTTCCGCATCATGGTGGAGAGGACGACGGCGGCAACGGCAATGACGGTCGCCGTCAGGAACGCTGCGTTCATGCCCGCAACGAGGCCGGAGGCCGCCGAAACGAAGGCGAAGATGGACACGAGCAGCGCGGTGCCCGCCGCGCCGGCCACCTGCTGCAGGGTACTCATGATGGCGGAGCCGTGAGAGTACAGGTGCGGCGGCAGCGGGTTCAGGCCGGTGGTGAACGCGGGCGTGAAGAGCAGCGCCAGCCCGAAGCTGAGCCCGACGTGCAGGGTGACGATCCACCAGACCGGAGTGCCGGCGTCGAGCATCGAGAACTGCCACAGTGTCAGGACCATCAGCGAGGATCCGGTGACCGTGAGCGGCAGCGGCCCCACCTTGTCGAACAGGCGGCCGATCACCGGGCCGAGCAGGCCCATGGCCAGGCCACCGGGCAGCAGGGCCAGGCCGGTCTCGAGGGCCTGCAGGCCGCGGATTTCCTGCAGGTACAGCGGCAGCAGGATCACGGCGCCGAACAGGGCCACCATGGACACCACCATCAGCAGCACGGAGACCGTGAACATCCTGAAGTTGAAGGCCCGCAGGTCCAGCAGCGGGGCCTCGGACTTCTGCAGCCGGAGTTGGCGGAACGTGAACGCGGCAAGGCCGGCGACGCCGGCGACCAGAGCCACTACGGCAAGCGGGCTCGGGCCGCTGCTGCCCCCGTGGCCGCCTCCGATCTGGCTGAGGCCGTAGACGAGGCCGCCGAAGGCGGGGACGGTCAGCACCACGGAGAGGAAGTCGAGTTTGGACTTTTCTGTCTCGCCGATGTTGGTCAGGAACTTTGCGCCAATGGCCAGCGCAGCCAGCGCGATGGGCAGGACGAAGATGAACATGAAGCGCCAGGAGAAGTGCTGCAGGATGAATCCGGAGACGGTGGGTCCCATGGCCGGTGCAACGGAGATGGCGATGCTGACGTTGCCCATCACGGCGCCGCGGCGGGCCAGCGGCACCAGCGTGAGGATGGTGGTCATCAGCAGCGGAAGCATGATGGCGGTGCCGCCGGCCTGGATGATCCGTGCGAGCAGGAGGATTTCGTAGCCGGGCGCCGCAGCGGCGAGGGCTGTGCCGCCGGCGAATAGGCCCATCGCCAGGAGGAAGACGGACCGCGTGGACAGCCGCTGGAGGATGAACCCCGTGGTCGGAATCACCACCGCCATGGTCAGCATGAACCCTGTGGAGAGCCACTGGACGGTGGGGGCATCCACGCGCAGGTCCACCATGAGCCGCTGCAGGGCTACATTCATGATGGTTTCGTTGAGGATCACCACGAAGGTGGCCACCAGCAGCGTGGCGATCACCGTCACGGACTCGCGCGACATCTTGCCCGAGGGCGGTGCTGCGACCGGCGCCGGTGCTGCGGCCGGGGATGCAACGGGAGCCGCCGGCTCCTGGGCAGGTTCGCCGTTCGAATTGGGCGTGACTTTGGTAGACATGGCGAGACCCTCAGGGTGTTGGAATTGGTGGCTGGCGGTCAGCGCCGCTGCAGACTCCAACAGTGTAGTGGCGGGACCCATTCCCGTACACGGAATTTAGTCAACGAGATTCATGTCACCCGGGAGCTGAGCGCTGGCCACTGCGCCCCGTCAGGAGTGGAGCGGCACGTTGTCGATCAGCCGCACGGCGCCAACCTTCGCGGCAACCAGTGCCAGCCCTTCACCGCGGAAGGGTGTCTCGTGGCAGTTCTCGGCGAGCGGCTCCAGCGTGGCGGGATCGACGACGTCGAGGTAGTCCAGCCGGACCAGGGGCTGGGACTCGATCAGGGCCCTGGCCGAACCGACATCGAGCGGCTCGTTCGCGTTCGCCCGCTCCTCAATGAGGCGCAGCGCGCGGGACAGCACCAGCGCCGCCTCACGCTCCTCGCCGGAAAGAAAGCGGTTCCGGCTGGACAGCGCCAGCCCGTCGGAGTCGCGGGCGGTTGGCACGGCAACGATCTCCACGGGGAAGTCCAGGTCGGCCACCATGCGGCGGACCAGCGCCAGCTGCTGGGCGTCCTTCTGCCCGAAGTAGGCTCGGTACGCCGGCAGGCCGCCGCCCGAGGCGGCAACGAAGGCGCGGCCGCCGGGCAGGCCGGTGCCGGGGATGCCCAGGTGCAGCAGCTTGGCCACCACGGTGAGCGCGCCGTCGAAGTGGCCGGGCCGGGATGCGCCCTCCCATTTCTCCCCGAGCGGGCCGGCAGTGATTCTGACCATCGGCGGCCCGTCGGGGTACATCTCCTCGACCGACGGAGCGAAGACCAGATCCACGCCCTGCTCCTCGAGCAGCGCCATGTCCGCCTCGAGGGTCCGCGGATAGCGGTCCAGGTCCTGCGCCTCGCCGAACTGCAGCGGGTTCACAAAGATGGAGGCCACCACAACGTCATTCTGTTCGGCGGCGGTTCGGGCCAGCCGCCCGTGGCCCGCATGCAGGGCGCCCATGGTGGGCACAAGGCCCAGGGACGAGCCGTTCTTTTGCGTCAGCAGCAGCCGGCTTTCCCCACGGAGGGAGTCCGCCGTCGTTACGAGTCGGATTGGCATGTCAGTGTCCTCCCTTGGCCCCGTGGCCGGTTTCATGCACGGCCGTCATCCTGGCCGTCGTCGTCTGTGCTCTCAAGCGCGATGCGAATTTTCTCCGCCTGATCCGGCTTCAGCAGGCCCCGCCGTTCCGCCCGCCTGGCGGTGGCCTGGGCCATGGCCAGGTACGCGGCGAGAACGTCGCCGCCGGTCCCGCCGTCATGCTCCCGCAGCGCGCGGGCGTGCGCCTCCACCGTGCCGGCGTCCCCCCGCGCCACCGGGCCCGTCAGTGCGGACTCGCCGGAGGCGAGGGCGTTCTCCAGGGTGGCCCGCAGCAGCGGCCCGAGCATGCGGTCCGGAGCCTCCACGCCCACCTCGGCCAGCAGCTGCGACGCCTGCGCCACGAGCGTGACCAAGTGGTTCGAACCGTGGGCCAGGGCCGCGTGGTAGATGGTGCGGTCACCCTCGGCGATGACCACGGGTTCGGCCCCCATCTCGACGACGAGCGCCTGGGCGATGGGAAGCATGGCGGCGTCCGCCGTGACACCGAACGTGCAGTCCAGCAGCCGGGTCAGGTCGAGGCTCATGCCCGTGAAGGTCATGGCCGGGTGCAGCGCCAGCGGCACGGCACCGGCCGCCCGGACCGGATGCAGCACGCCGACACCGAACCGGCCCGAGGTGTGCGCCACGAGCTGCCCGGGCTGCCACGCGCCGAGCTTGGCGAGCCCCTCCACCAGGCCGCCGAGGGCATCATCCGGAACGGCCAGGAGCACCAGTTCGGAGCGTTCCACGATGTCCTGGATCTCCAGGACGGGAACGCCGGGCAGCAGGGTTTCGGCCCGTTCCCGGCTCGCGTCGGACACGGCGGAAACCCCGACGACGGCGTGCTCAGCCGCGCGGAGCGCCGCACCGAGGACAGCACCCACTTTGCCGGCACCGATAATCCCGACGCCGAGGCGTCCTGGCTTAGCCACGTTGCTGGCCTTCCTGTTGGGGTGCTGGAGCTGGTCGCTGATCGAGCTGGGCCAGCCACTGTTCGCTCGTCTGCCGCCGCCGGGCCGCCCTCGCGCGGGCCGCCTGCGCGTCGAAGAGCGCCTGCGCCTCCCGGAGGTCCGCCTGGATCACGCGTGGGGCGACAGGCCCGGCAGTGGTGTGCAGCACGAGGTCGGCCAGCCCGAACCGGCGCGCCAGGGGTCCCTGCTGCAGCGCAATCGACTGCGTCCGCTGGTGCGGCACCACCACAAGCTGCCGCCACCAGCGGCCCGACCGCATGAGCAGCGCGGTGTCCGTGGCCGCGAAGGCGTTGCGCCTCCAGCCCAGCGGCGCCAGCAGCCGCGCCCGGCGCGGCGTGGTGACAAAACCGCCGTCGGAATCCAGACCGTTCACGCCCTGGTGGAAAATGCGCAGCGGATCGGCGGTCCCCGGATCGGGCAGCACTAGGGCCAGCATGTTCAGGACGTCGTCCCACTTCCCCACCGGCAGCAGCGTGGTGCGGGAGCCCCCCTCGCCGTTGTTCGCCCCGGCCCCGTAACCGGCGGCATTGACCTGCATGCGGTACCAGCCGAACAGGCGCCACAGCGGCGGCTGCGCCACCTTCAGCGCCTGGATCCGGCCCGGCGGCAGTGTCTGCGCCTGCGTGTCGAGCAGCCCGTACCGGAGCCGGATCCCGTCCGGGGAAATGGCCGCGGTGAAGTTGTAGCCCTTGTTGAACGAGCTCCAGTATGCGGCCACGAAACCCAGCGCCGCCGGAATCAGGTACAGGAAGAAAGCCCTGTTCTCGGTGAGCGCGGACAGCACCACGGACGCCGCGGCACCCAGGACAATGAATACTGTCTGCTCGCTGAGCAGGAGCGAGCCAATCAGGCGCGACGGCGGGACCTGCAGGACCTGCTGCTCCGGCGCCTCGGGAGCGGCTGCTTCGGGCTGCGCGGGGTCTAGCCGGACGCCTGAGGCGCGGGCGAGGATGGTGGCGCGCAGCTGGCGGGCATCGCCAATTCGCAGGTAGGCCAGGCGGACGGCCGACTCGCCGGCGTCGGCAACTTCGAACTTCAGTTCCGCGAGGCCGAAGATCCTGGCGAGCAGCGGCTGGACGATGTCGATGGCCTGGACCCGGTCCAGCCTCGCCTGCCGCTGCTGCTTGAACAGGAAGCCGGTGTTGACCCGGACGTAGCCCTCCGCCACCTGGTACCGGGTGAAATACCAGGACAGGATGAAGCTCAGGACCGCCAGCACCAGCATCAGTGCCCCGGCGCCCAGGAGCCACGGGGCGCGCCCCGCGAGGCGGTCATCGATCAGCGGCTGGCCCTGCAGCATCCGTTCAAAACTGTCACGCCCGAAGAAGTAGCCGATGGCGGCCAGCGCAACCCAGCCCCGGACAAAGGGTGTCGCCGGGTGCACGCGCAGCCACTCGCCGTCGGGCTTTCCGGAAGCGAGGCCGCCGGCGCTCACAGCCCGGCCAGCCTGGCTTCGCCGCGTGCCGAGAGCTGTTCCCTGAGCCGGGCGCCTTCCGCGGCAGGAAGTCCGGGGATGCCGGCGTTGGTTCCGGCGGATGCCGTATGCAGCTTCAGGGTGCACAGGCCCAGCCCGCGTTCCACGGGCCCGGCGCTGATGTCCACGTACTGCATCCGGCCGTACGGCACCACCATGACGCGCTGGAAGAAGATGCCGCCGCGGATGAGGAGGTCGTCCTCGCGCTCGGCGTAGCCGATGGCCCGCACCTGCCGCGGGATCAGGACCAGCCGCCACAGCGCCAGCAGCAGCATGAAAGCGGGAAGGCCAATGGCCAGCCAGAGCGGCGGCCACCGCCACCAGCCGAGCCGGACAAACACCAGCGGCAGGCTCAGCACGGCCACCATCACCAGGTTGCCGAGGGCCCACTCCACGAGCCGGACGGTGACGTATTTCGGGGACACGCGCAGCCAGGTGATCCCGGGGGGATCAATCGCCGCGGTAGGCATACTCGCCTTCCCCCTTGGCCTTGCCCCTGCCTTGGCCCGGCAGGCCCTCTGCGGCGTCCGTCTCGCCGTCCTCCGGCGGGATCTTGCAGAAGCGTTCGACGACGAGCCCCACCACGATCATGACCAGCCCGCCGCCGGCCATGCCGAGGGCGAGCCAGGTGACGTCCAGCCCGCTGCGGATGCTCCAGAACCGCAGCTGGTCCAGGAAGATCCCGGCGTGCCAGCCCAGCAGCATCGCGCCGGTGTAGGCACAGGCCTGGGCGAGGACCAGCGTCCACGCCGCCAGGATGGGGTTCAGCATTTTCTTCTTTTTGCCGTTCCGCCAGCGGAGCACGCGGATGCCCAGCACCAGGGTCAGGGCCACGATCACGCCCATGGTGACCAGCGCCGTGGCCGGCAGGACCGGTGTGGCCATGCCGTAGCGGACGGTCAGGACGGCAGCGGACCAGCCGGCGACTGCAAGGGCCAGGCCCACGACGGCGAGCAGCAGCGGGCTCACGGGTTTCACGGCTGCTCCACCGCCCCGACGTCCGGCACGCCGTCGAAGTCCCCGAAGCCGTCGAACGGCTTCAGGTCCGGGAAATCGGCGGCCCTGGCCGCCAGCTCCCCCACCGGCTGCCCGTTCAGGGTGGCTGAGGGGTCCATCTGGGACCAGGGATAAAGCACGAAGGCCCGCACAGCGGCGAACGGGTGAGGCAGGGTCAGCACAGGATCGGAACTTTCGACGTCCCCGTAGACGATTACATCGACGTCCAACGTGCGCGGACCCCAGTGGACCTCACGGACACGGTGGTGCTTGTTCTCCACTGACTGGCAGTGCCGGAGCAGTGCGAGCGGTTCCAGCGAGGTTTCTACCGAAATCACCATGTTGAGGAAGTCCGGCTGCCCGGCAGGGCCGCCGACGGCCTTGGTCTGCACTATGGGCGAGACGGCCAGGAGCCGCACCTCCGGGCGGTCCACAAGGTCCGCCACGGCCTCGGACAACGTCTCGTTCCGCGCGCCGAGGTTGCTGCCCAGCGCCAGCACCGCGCGTGTGTAGGCGATTTTGGCTGGCACCTTCTCATGCACCGGCTTCTCATGGACCGGCTTCTCATGCACCGGCTTCTCATGCAGTGCGGGTGCCGGGTTCATGGCCGCTCCCGGAAGACGCTGACGGCGACGTCACCGAAGGGCACCTCGATGGGCGCCTTCGGCTTGTGCACCGTGATCTCCACGGCCTGGATTTTGAACTCCTTGAGCAGGCCCTCGGCCATCCGCACCGCCAGTCCTTCTATCAGGTTCAGGGGCTCGCCGGTGATCCAGTCGGTGATCCGTCCGGCCACCTCGCCGTAGTGGGCGGTATCGCGCACGTCGTCCGACGCCGCAGCCTGGCTGAAATCCAGATGCAGTACGGCGTCCACAACGAACGGCTGGCCTTCGCGGCGCTCAAAATCGAACACCCCGTGGTAGCCGGTGGCGGTGACACCGGTCAGCGAGATCCTGTCCATGGCGGTTCTGCTCGGCCTTTCCTGCTCAGCTGCCGTGGTCCGGGGAGGACATGCGGGCGGCGACCTTCACAGCGTCAAGGCTGGATCCGACGTCGTGCACGCGCACGGCCCACGCGCCGCGGGCGGCGCTGATGGCAGTGATGGCGGCCGTGGCGGCGTCGCGCTCTTCCGGAAGAGCCGCCTTGCCGGCGACCGTCAGGAGCGTGCCCAGGAAGCGCTTGCGGGACGCGCCCACCAGCACCTTGTGGCCCATGGCATCGAGCCGGTCCAGGTTTCGCAGCAGTTCCCAGTTCTGCACGTCAGTTTTCGAGAACCCGATGCCCGGGTCCACGATGATCTGCTCGGGCAGGACGCCGGCCGCGTACAGCTTGTCGCGGACGCCGTTCAGCTCGGAGACAACGTCGTCCGCGACGTCGTCGTACTCCGTCAGGGACGTCATGGTCTTGGCGTCCCCGCGGCGGTGGGTCAGGACATACGGCACCTTGGTCTTCGCCACGAGCTCGGCCATGCCGGGTTCGATGCTGAGGCCGGAGATGTCGTTGATGATCGCCGCTCCGGCATTCAGCGCGGCCTCGGCAGTGGAGACGTGGGTGGTGTCGATGCTGACCAGGGCGCCGGCCTTCACGAGGGCTGCGATGACAGGCACCACCCGCCGCTGCTCCTCCTCGGGGCTGACTTCCTCCGCGCCGGGGCGGGTGGATTCCCCGCCGACGTCGATGATGTCGGCTCCCGCGTAGAACATCCGGAGGCCCGCGGCGATGGCGGTGTCCGCCGTCGCGTGCTTGCCGCCGTCGCTGAACGAGTCCGGGGTGACGTTGAGGATGCCCATGACGAGCGTGCGGTCGGTGGGCAGGTCGTCGAACTTCGCTGCCGGCCGCGGTTTGCGCAGGATGGGCAGGGGTGAAGTTGCGGGTCCGGTTCCAGGTGCTGCAGCTAGGGAATCCATAGTCTGTTTTTTACCTTCCGAGTATCAGGCTCATGGCTTCGGCACGGGTGGCCGGGTCATGAAGTTGCCCGCGAACCGCGCTTGTGACGGTTTTGGCTCCGGGCTTGCGGATGCCGCGCATGGACATGCACATGTGTTCGCATTCCACCACCACAATGGCTCCGCGCGGCTTGAGGAATGTGACCAGCGCTTCGACGATCTGGGTGGTGAGGCGCTCCTGCACCTGCGGGCGGCGGGCGTAAATGTCCACCAGGCGTGCCAGCTTGCTCAGGCCCGTCACTCTGCCGTCGTGCGAAGGGATGTACCCCACATGCGCGACGCCGTGGAACGGAACCAGGTGGTGCTCGCAGGTGGAGTAGAACGGGATGTCCTTCACCAGCACGAGTTCCTCGTGGTCGAGGTCGAACGTAGTGCCGAGCACGCTGCCCGGGTCCTGATGCAGGCCGGCAAACACCTCGGCATAAGCCTTGGCCACGCGCTTGGGCGTGTCCTGCAGCCCACCGCGGTCCGGGTCCTCGCCTATGGCCAGCAGGATTTCCCGCACGGCTGCTTCAATCCGGGGCCTGTCCACCTTGTGGTGGTGGCCCGATCCGCCCACGGCCGAATGGTCGGCGGTGGCGGTGAGGTCGTCGTCGTCGAAGTGAGTCACACCAAAGAGCTTAGCCGCGGTGGCCGTCTGGTCCCGCTTCCGTTACTCCGCCCTGGAAGGAGGCATCCTCCGGAACTCCCTGGGGGTGCGGCGGCATCGCGTCCAGCGGTTCCTCGAGGCGGGCTTCCTTGGCTTCTTCCTGGGCCTCGCGTTCGGCACGTTCCTGGCGGGACTCCACAGGACCGGCAGTCTGCACCGGACGGGTTTCCTTGGACAGCCAGACCTCGCGGAAGTCGCGCTTGCGGATGTCGCGGAAGACGTCGGCGATTTCGGCCTGGTTCAGGGTTTCCCGTTCCAGGAGCTCCAGGGCCAGCCGGTCCAGGACGTCCCGGTTCTCGGTGAGGATGGCGTAGGCCTCGTCATGGGCCTGGTCGATCAGGCGGCGGACCTCCTCATCCACGATGTAGGCGATCTGGTCGGAGTAGTTGCGCTCGTGGCTCGCGTCGCGGCCCAGGAACGGCTCGCCGCCGCCCTGGCCCAGGCGCACGGCACCCACCCGTTCGCTCATGCCGTACTGCGTGACCATCTGGCGGGCCGTGGAGGTGGCCTTTTCGATGTCGTTCGAGGCGCCCGTGGACGGATCATGGAAGACGATTTCCTCGGCCACGCGGCCGCCCATGGCGTACGCCATCTGGTCCAGGAGCTCGTTGCGGGTGACGGAGTACTTGTCGTTTTCCGGGACCACCATGGTGTAGCCCAGGGCACGGCCGCGAGGCAGGATGGTGATCTTGGTGACCGGCGCGGAGTTGCGCAGCGCCGCGGCCACCAGGGCGTGGCCGCCTTCGTGGTACGCGGTGATCTTGCGCTCGTGTTCCTTCATGACGCGGCTGCGCTTCTGCGGGCCGGCCATGACGCGGTCGATCGCTTCGTCCAGTGCGCGGTCGTCAATCAGGTTGGCGTTGGAGCGGGCGGTCAGCAGCGCAGCTTCGTTGAGCACGTTGGCCAAGTCTGCACCCGTGTAGCCGGGGGTCTTTTTGGCCACGGCCTTCAGGTCCACGGTGGAGGCCATGGGCTTGCCCTTGGCGTGGACCTGCAGGATCTGGTCGCGCCCGATCAGGTCCGGGGCTTCCACGGAGACCTGGCGGTCGAAGCGGCCAGGACGCAGCAGAGCCGGGTCCAGCACGTCGGGCCGGTTGGTGGCCGCGATCAGGATGACGTTGGTCTTGACATCGAAGCCGTCCATCTCAACCAGGAGCTGGTTGAGGGTCTGCTCGCGTTCGTCGTTGCCGCCACCCACGCCGGCACCGCGGTGGCGGCCGACGGCGTCGATTTCGTCGACGAAGATGATGGCGGGCGAGTTGGACTTGGCCTGCTCGAAGAGGTCGCGGACGCGGGACGCGCCAACGCCCACGAACATTTCCACGAAGTCCGAGCCGGAGATGGAGAAGAACGGGACGCCGGCCTCGCCGGCGACGGCGCGGGCCAGCAGGGTCTTGCCGGTGCCCGGAGGGCCGTAGAGCAGCACGCCCTTGGGGATCTTGGCGCCGACAGCCTGGAACTTGGCGGGCTCCTGCAGGAACTCCTTGATTTCCTGCAGTTCCTCGACGGCTTCGTCTGCACCGGCGACGTCAGCGAAGGTCACCTGCGGCATGTCCTTGCTGACCATCTTGGCCTTGGACTTGCCGAACTGCATGACCTTGGAGCCGCCGCCCTGCATGCGGGACAGCAGGAACCAGAACAGGACGCCGAGCAGCAGCACCGGCACCAGCAGCGAGAAGAGTCCCGAGAGCCAGTTGCTCTCCACCGGCTGGTCCGTGTAGCCCTTGGAGGGGTTGGCAGCAGTCACGGCCTTGACGACGTCCGGGCCGCGGTCATTGACGAAGAAGAACTGGACGTTCTTGCCCTTGTCCTGGCCGTCGATGACGAGGTTGTCTTTCAGTACCAGGTCGACGCGGTTTTCGCCGTCGAAGATCTTGGCCTGTTCCACCTTGCCGCTCTGGGCGAGGAGCTCGAGGCCCGGCTGCGTGTCGATGCGCGTCGAGCCGCCCGGAGCCAACGTTGCAAAGGCCAGCAGGAGCATGCCGACCACCACAATGATCCAAATGCCCGGGCCCTTGAAGAAACTCTTAGCTTTCATCTGTTCGGGGGCTGGCCCCGTCCCTCCTGGTAGTGCTGCACGGCGCGAGGACTGCGCGCGTGTGGTGCTGCGTCGCTTCTAGCTATACACCGTCAGGAGTAATTCACGCACGGCGTAATACAAAAGTTCCCTCAGGGCGTAGTGGCTGGTGGGGGCGGGGATGCGCCCTCACTGGGCTGTGCCGCCACATTTCTGCACCGCTTTCAGGACTGCCCGGAAAACAGTCCCGCGGGATCGCTGGGCCGGACTCCCGGTGGTAGTTAATCCCGGCCCGCGGACCCACGTTTCTGCACCTCTTTAAGCGGCTCGCGCCGCCGTCGAGCCCGTGGTTTCAGGGCTCAACGGCGGCGCGGTCAGCGAAAGCGGTGCAAAATGCGGAGCCGCGTTGTGCGGCAGGCGTTTACTCGTAGACGTGCGGGGCCAGGGTGCCCACGAAGTCCAGGTTGCGGTACTTTTCGGCGTAGTCCAGGCCGTAGCCCACCACGAACTCGTTGGGGATGTCGTAGCCGACGTACTTGACGTCGATCTCCACCTTGGCGGCGGTCGGCTTGCGGAAGGCAGTGCAGATTTCCACCGACGCGGTGCCGCGGGATTCGAGGTTGGTCTTCAGCCAGGACAGCGTGAGGCCGGAGTCGATGATGTCCTCAACAATGAGCACGTCCTTGCCCATCAGGTCCGTGTCCAGGTCCTTGAGGATGCGCACCACGCCAGAGGACTGCGTGCCGGAACCGTAGGAGGAGACGGCCATCCAGTCCATGGAGATGTGGCTGTGCAGTGCTCGTGCAAGGTCCGCCATGACCATGACCGCGCCCTTGAGCACGCCCACGATGAGGATTTCACGGCCTTCGTAGTCCTTGTCGATCTGGGCCGCGAGCTCGGTGATGCGCTGCTGGATCTGTTCCTTGGTGTAGAGAACGTGCTTGAGGTCTGCCTGGACGTCGGATGAATCCACCAATTGCTCCTGTGTAGATGCGGGTGCGACTATTTGCGGGACGGTTTATGAAGCCGGAATACAAGCTTCCCACAGCGGGCGGCCTCGCGGGGAACGCCGTCCGACCCGCCCTGCCCCTGGGCACGCTCCCGGTCCTGCAGCTCGGCCAGCGAGAGACGGTACACGCTGACCCCGCCGGGCAGTTCCACCGGACCGGCTGAGCCCTTCCGCCGCAGCAGTGCTTCCGCCGCCAAAAGGCGCTGATAGCTGGGCTGCTGGCCGCCGACGCCGGCAGCGGCCTTCGCGATCACCCGGAACCTGATGGCCGGGGCCAGTTCAGTCAGGGCAGCCTCCGGGAGGCTGGCGTCCGGGCCATCGTGCTCAACGAGCGAGGCGTAAGTGCTGTTGGCCACGTCCTCCAGATAGTCGGCATCCAGCTGCAGGATGGCAGCCGTGCGGGCCAGGGATTCTGCCACCCCCGGGCCGAGTTTTTCCTCCAGCACCGGCATGACCTCCACCCTGGTCCGCGAGCGGGCGAAGGCGGGATCGGCATTGCTGGGGTCAAGCCAGGCGTCCAGTTCCTCTGCGCGGCAAATTTCCAGGGTGTCTGCCCTGCGCAGGCCCAGGAACGGCCGGAGCAGCTTCCCCCGCACAGGCCGCATGCCGGCCAGGGACCGTGTGCCCGAGCCCCGGGCCAAGCCCAGCAGCACCTGCTCCGCCTGGTCGTCGAGGGTGTGCCCCAGCAGGATGGCGCCAGCTCCCCATTCCCCCGCCGCCACGTCGAGTGCGGCGTGGCGGGCATCGCGGGCTGCGGCTTCCGGTCCGAAACCGGTGGAAGCGACGTCGACCGTGCGGATCTGCACCGGGTCCAGGCCGAGCTCCCGCAGGGTCTCAGCGGTTCTCGCGGCAACGTCGGAGGAACCGGCCTGCAGCTGGTGGTCCACCACCACCGCGCCCACGGCCACCGGCCGGCCATCCACATGGCCGCGCCGGGCGAAGTAGGCGGCCACAGCGGCCAGGGCCAGGGAGTCGGGGCCCCCGCTGCACGCCACCAGGACCCGTTCCGGGTAACCCGCTTCAGCCAGGGCAGTCTGCAGCATTTTCCGTGCCGTGCCGAGAACCGGAGCCAGCCGGCCTGGCCGCCGCCTTCCACCGGGGATCGGTCCGCTGGGGATCGGCCCGCTGGGGATCGGTCCACTGGGGACGGGGGCGCCTGCAGTGTTGGGGAGGTGCTGCACGGAAACCTAGAAACCCATCCTGTCGAGCCAGATCCGGGCGTTGTGGATCTCCTCCTCGGTGGGGAGGTTCGCCGGAGCTTCCCAAACGCGGTTGAAGCCGTCCATCCCGGCCACGTCCACCACAGCCCGGACGAACTTGGCGCCGTCGCTGTACTGCTTCATCTTGGCGTCAAGTCCCAGCAGGCTGCGGATGAACTTCTCGACGACGCCCCTGTCCTTGCCGCGGGCGTTGAACCGCTGCCGGATGGTCTTCACTGACGGGACGATGCTGGCGTCCACGGCGTCCATCACCACGTTGGCGTGGCCTTCGAGCAGGCTCATGACGGCCGTGAGGTGGGACAGCGAGGCCTTTTCCTCGGGGTCCTGCAGGAGATCGAGGATGGCGCCCCGGCCCGGAGTGGAACCCGAACCGGCGCGGTCCTTGAGCGAGCGTGCGGCTGCTGTAGCGCGTTCCATCAGGGAGTCGACGTTGCCCAGCAGGTGCCCGCTGAGGTTGTCGATCTCGTTCAGCATGTGGTGCCGGAGCCAGGGTGCCGCGGCGAACTGCACCCGGTGGGTCTGCTCGTGCAGGCACACCCAGAGCCGGAAGTCCGTGGGATCCACATTGAGCTCGCGCTCGACGGCGATGATGTTGGGCGCGACGAGCAGCAGGCGGCCTCCCGACGGCGCCTGTGATCCTTCGGCGAGGGCGGCGAAGGGATCGTACTGGCCCAGGACCTTGCTGGAGAGGAATGCCAGCACAGCGCCGAGTTGGCTGCCGGTGATGGCGCCGCTGACGGTGGCGGCTCCGGGGCTGATGGTGCCGCGGCGGCTCTCCAGCATCTTATCGATGGCGGGCTTCAGCATCACCGCGAAGCTCTGCGTGTTGGCCTTTGCCCAGGACGCACGGTCCACCACCAGGACCGATGAGTCACGGAGGTCGCGTGCAGCCTCCAGCCCGGTGATCTGGTGAACGTGCCGGACGGAGGCATCCGCCAGCTCGCGTAGCTGGGAGACGGCGTCCCCGATCTCGGCGGCAGTCAGCGACGGACCCGGCGGAGCCAGCCGTGCTGCGGCGGACGCGGCAAGGTCCCAGTTAATGAGGGCCTGGGCCGGGGCGGATGACTGGCTTGCAGTGGACTCCATACGCTCCATCAGAACATATGCGCCCGTCAGCGCGCCTTAAGTTCGCTGACCGGCGAACCGGCACGGCGCTGCCCGGAAGCAAGTGGCAGCCCTAGCTGCAGCCGCAGCCTGCCAGTGCCGTGGCCGCCGCGTCCAGTGCCGGTTTGTTGCCCTTGGCCCCCGGCGTCAGGCCGTTGCCGATGAAGGAGAACACCAGGAGCCTGCCGTCGGCGTCCACCACGTACCCGCTCAGCGCGATCACCGTGTTCAGGGTTCCCGTTTTGGCCCGGACCAGGCCGGCGCCCTCGGCCGTGGACTCGTCGATATATCTGTCGCCGAGCGTCCCCGTCAGCCCCGCCACCGGAAACCCCGCCAGCGCTGCCCTTAGCCGGGTGTCCTTGCCGTTGGTGATGGCGCGCACCACTTCCGAGAACTGGCGGGCGGATACCTGGTTGGCGAGGGCAAGGCCGGAAACATCGGCCGCGACCATCCCCTCTGTGGGAATGCCCAGGCCGGAGAGCTGGGCCAGCACGGCGGCTTTGGCCGACTCGTTCGTCGCAGGCTTGCCGCCTGCCACCGCGGTCATGCGGCCAAGGGTTTCGGCGAGGTAGTTATCTGAGGTCTGGAGCATGAGGTCCACCTGCTGGCTGACCGTCGCGGACTGCACTTCGGCGAGGACTTTGGCCTCCGCCGGCTTTCCGTCAACACGTACGACGGCGGGTGCCACCGTGAGGCCCGCGGCCGCACCGGCCGCTTTAAGGCCGGCGGCGAACGCCTCCCCCGCGGCGATGGCGGAGTCCTGGGGCCGGGGGGCCGTGGTGTCTGCAGGATCAAACCGTGCCGAATTCAGGGCGAGCGGAAACAGCGGGGCCGTCTCGCCGGCAGCAACGTCATCCGCGCTCCAGGCCGGGTTCAGCGCCGGCCCGGTGAAGAGGGAATCATCCACAAGCACCTGAACCTGCCCCTTGAAGCCGCCCTTCCGTAGCGAGTCCACAGTCAGTTTGGACAGCGTCCCGAGCCCGGCATGGCCCAGGATTTTGTCCGCGGCGGATTCGCCGGCACCGAGCAGGACGTCGCCACCGCCCACCAGCACCACGGACCTCGTGGCGGCAGCAGCCGACGTTGCCCCTGCAACCGGTTCGGCGACCACCTTTGTGCTGAACCGATCCTCGGGGCCGATCCCCCGCAAAGCGGCCACGGCGGTGAGGAGCTTCATGTTGGAGGCCGGGATCCTGTTTGCAGCGCCTTCCCGGTCATAGAGGACCTTGCCGGTGGCGGCGTCCTGGACCACGGCCGTGAAGGAGCCGGCGCCGTCGGTCTTGAGGAGGGGGTCCAGGCGGGCAGCAACATCTGCGGGAACCGGCACCGGCGCGGCGCTGCTGAGCGGATCAATTCCCTGCGGCACGGACAGGCGTTCCGGAACCAGCTGCCAGGCGGGGGTCTGGGCAGGCTGGGCCGTGGACCGGGCCGGACCGGTGAGCGCGGGCGCAATGAGCAGCCCGGCGGGAATGGCCAGCGCCAGAAGGAGCACGGTGATCAGGAGGGTGGGCCAGCTCCGGACCAGTTTGGAAAGTTTGCCTGTTGAAAGCCTGCCGCGGCCGCTCGCCGTGCCCCTGGTGCCGCTCATGCTGCTGGTCCTCAAAGTCCTGAAATTACCCCATTAGTTCCTGAAACCTGGGCCTCTCGCTATATCCTCAATAGTAGTCGGCGGCACCGACAGTCCATTTTTGGTTGATCATCGAGGGTGCCGCGAACACCAAGCAATCGTCGAGGAGCATTCCATGAAGCATGACGTGACCATCGAGATCCCCAAGGGATCGCGCGTCAAGTACGAAGTCGACCACGAGACCGGCCGAGTCCGCCTGGACCGTGTCCTCTTCACTTCCATGCAGTACCCCACCCACTACGGCTTCTTCGAGAACACCCTCGGCGAAGACGGCGACCCGCTGGACGCACTGGTGCTCCTGCAGGACTTCGATCTGCACCCGGGCGTCATCGTTGAGGCCCGTCCGATCGGCGTCTTCAACATGACCGACGACGGCGGCGGGGACGCCAAGGTCCTCTGCGTTCCGGCTGACCCGCGCTTCGACCACATCCAGGAAGTCAGCGACGTCAATGAATTCCTGATCAAGGAAATCGAGCACTTCTTCACCCGCTACAAGGACCTGGAGCCCGGCAAGTGGGTCAAGGCCGAAGGCTGGGCCGACCGCGCTGCTGCCGAAGCCGAACTTGAGGCTTCCATCAAGCGCTACGTGCCCGCAGCACACTAGCGTCTGCGGCGAACGGACGACGGCGGTAGGTAGGTCCCAGGCGGACCGCACCTGCCGCCGTCGTCCGTTAACTGCCAGTTCGGGCGTGAGTGAGATCCGTAACGTGCCGTCAGCTCCCGGCTTGCCTCGACGTGGCCACCGGGTAGTCTGATGTCCACCATGTTCACGCTGACTATCAATCAAACAGACAGCCGGCGCGACGGCGACCGGGTCCCGCATCTCCTCAAGGACCTACGGCATATCCCGGCGCGACTGGACTTTGACCGCTCCGTCGAGGACGAGGTGCAGGGCATCGTGGATTGCCCGCACCAGGCGGTGGATGCCGCCCTGATCGCACTCCGCTGCGGGACCTGGTATGTGGGGATCGGCGTGGGCCCGGTGAATGAGCCGCTGCCGAACCAGATCAAGGACGCCAGCGGGCACGGCCTCATCTACGCCCGCCGCGCCGTGGACCGCCTCCGCAACAGCAAAGAGCGCATCCCCGTGGCCGTGGAGGGTCCCCTGACGGACGTCGCGGCCGAATCCGAGTCGGTGCTCCGCCTCCTTGGCCACATAGTCCGGGACAGGAGCGAGGCAGAGTGGCGCGTGCTGGACCTGATGACCCCGGGGGTGCGCGGCCAGCAGAAGACCGTGGCCGCCGAGCTTGGCATTACCTCCCAGGCTGTCAGCAAGGCTGTGGCGAGGTCGCAGTGGAACGAGGAGCACGCGGCCCGGCCGGCAGCGGCCAGACTCCTCTCGATGATCCTCGACGTGCGCTAGAGCCGCCTGTTACAACTAGGGCCGGTCCTTACAAAAGGCCGCGCAGCACGTGGGCGGCACCGTCGTCGTATACCGACTTGGTGACCTCGTCCGCGGCGGCCACCACTTCTTCCGGAGCCTGTCCCATGGCCACGCCGCGGCCCGCCCAGGTGAGCATTTCGATGTCGTTGCGGCCATCGCCGATGGCAACCGTGGCGGCGGGATCGACGCCGAGACGGCTGCGGAGGTTCTCCAGTGCACTGGCCTTGGTGACGCCGGCCGCGGCGATATCCAGCCACGCGGTCCAGCCGACGGAATAGGTCACGCCGGCGAGACCGATGTGTTCGATGGCTTCGTTGAACTCCTCCGGCGTGTTCTCCGCGCTGAAGACGACGACGCGGACGGCCGTGGCCTCGAGCATGGTCTGGAAGTCGACGCCGATGGCCTCGACGCCGAAGCTCGCGTCCTGGAAGCGCTCGGTGGAGAGGAAGTTCCCGTCCTCGTCCTCCAGCGCGTATTTCGCCGCCGGCAGGCGCTTGCGGAGGGCGCGGAGCGCCGGGCCGGGATCAAAGGTGGCCTTGTGGATGATGTCGTAGCCGTTGGGCAGCCCTGGGTCCAGGCGCAGCGTCACGCCGCCGTTGCAGCAGACGGCGTAACCGCGGTCCAGGCCGATCTGTTCGATGATGGGAAGCGTGGCGTTGAGCGACCGCCCGGTGGCGATCATGACCTCGTGCCCGGCCGCCACCACAGCCTGTGCGGCGTCGCGGACCGGAGCGGACATGTGGCCGTCGTGGTCCACGAGGGTGCCGTCCACATCCAGGGCGATCATGAGTTTCTGTTGTGCTTCTGGCCGGTCTTCGGTGCCGGCGGCTGAGAATTCAGTCAATGTAGTCATGCTTCCTAGTAGAGCAGACGCCCCTGACAGCAGCTAGGACGCAGCGCACAGCAGCGCGTGAACAGCGGGTAAATACCCACAGGTTGTCCCCGGTGTGAGTATTTACCCGCATGCCAAGCTTGTGCCTAAAGAACGGGGAGGACCTCGAGGCCGCCGAGGTACTTCTGCAGGGCCGCCGGCACGTTGACCGAGCCGTCGGCGTTCTGGTGGTGTTCCAGGAGTGCGACGATCCAGCGCGTGGTTGCCAGCGTGCCGTTGAGCGTGGCCACGGCACGGGTGCCCTTGGGGCTGCCGTCCTCGGCGAACACGCGCTCACGGATGTTCAGGCGGCGCGCCTGGAAAGTGGTGCAGTTGGACGTGGACGTCAGCTCGCGGTACGCGCCCTGGGTCGGGACCCAGGCTTCGCAGTCGAACTTGCGGGCTGCGGACATGCCGAGGTCGCCGGCGGCGGTGTCGATAACACGGTAGGGCAGCTCGCACTTGGCCAGCATCTGCTCTTCCCAGGCCAGCAGGCGCTCATGTTCAGCCGCGGCCTCTTCCGCCGTGGTGTAGATGAACATCTCCACCTTGTTGAACTGATGGACGCGGATGATCCCGCGGGTGTCCTTGCCGTGCGAACCGGCCTCGCGGCGGTAGCAGGAGCTTTGGCCGGCGAAGCGGATGGGGCCGGCGGAGAGGTCCAGGATCTCGTCCGCGTGGTACCCGGCGAGGGGCACCTCCGAGGTACCCACCAGGTAAAGGTCGTCCTCGGCGAGACGGTAGATCTCAGCGTCGTGCTTTACGTCGAACCCGGTGCCCTGCATGGTCTCGGGCCGGACGAGCGTGGGGGTGATCATAGGGATGAAGCCGGCCTCGATGGCCTGTTCCATGGCCATCTGCAGCAAGGCCATTTCGAGCCGGGCGCCCACTCCGCGGAGGAAGTAGAAGCGTGCCCCGGAGACCTTCGCGCCGCGCTCCATGTCGATCGCGCCGATCAGCTCGCCGATTTCGAGGTGGTCGCGGGGCTCGAAGTCGGGGAATTCGCGCGGCGTGCCCACGGTCTTGACCACAACGTAGTCGTCCTCGCCACCTGCCGGCACGCCGTCTTCAATGAGGTTGGGGATGGTGCGCAGCAGTTCTTCCTGCTTGGCCTGCGCTGCGTCCGCTTCAGCCGAGGCAGCCTTCACCGCTCCCGCAAGTTCGCGGACCTCGGCGAGCAGCGCCTGCTTTTCCTCGCCCTTGGCCTGCGCCACTTTCTTGCCGAACACGTTCTGTTCGGCGCGGAGGTTCTCAAAGCTGATCAGTGCTGTGCGGCGCGCGGCGTCTGCGTCGATGATCGCGTCCACCAGGGTCTCGTCCGCACCGCGGGCGCGCTGGCTGGCGCGGAACTTGTCCGGGTTTTCGCTGAGGTCTTTTACGTCGATCACCAGACAAGGGTATCGAATCCGCAGGACACTCCGGGCGGGATAGTGTTGGAGCACCATGAGCGACCTGCTTCTTTACGTCCTGATCGCTGCAGCGCTGGCCTTCGCCGTCTCCAGCTGGTGGGGCGTGCGCAGGCTGAAGGCGCTGCACATCCGCAGCGCGGTGCGGGAGGCGGCCCACGAACACGGCCTCGAACGCCAGCGCGTCGCCGTCATCCTCAACCCCATCAAAGCCAAGGCAGATGAAGCCCGCGCCACCATCCAGCGCGCCTGCCTGACTGCCGGCTGGGAGGAGCCGCGGTTCTTCGAAACGACTGTAGAGGACCCGGGCCACTCGCAGGTCCGGGCGGCCCTGGAGTACGGGGCCGACGTCGTTCTGGTGGGCGGCGGCGACGGTACAGTGCGCGTGGCGGCTGAGGCCCTTGCGCATACGGGCGTGGCCATGGGCCTGATCCCCCTCGGCACCGGCAACCTGCTGGCCCGCAACGTGGACCTGAACGTCTACGACCTGTACGGCAATATCCAGACGGCGCTCTTCGGCCACCAGCGGTTCATCGACACGGCGCGGATGGAAATCGAGAACTCGCTCACCGGCCACTCCTCAAGCCACTCGTTCCTCGTCATGGCCGGAATCGGCATGGACGCAGAGGTTGTGGGCGACACGAATGATGGCCTCAAGCGCGCCGTCGGCTGGCTTGCCTACACAGAAGCAGGCGTGCGCCATCTTCCCGGGCGCAGGAAGAAGGTCGCCATCTCGCTGGATGACCAGCCTGACCAGTCGAGGAAGATCCGCAGCGTCCTTTTTGCCAATTGCGGCCTGGTGCCGGGCGGCATCGACTTCATCCCGCAGGCCATGATCGACGACGGGATGCTGGACGTGGTGGTCATGAGCCCCCGGAGCGCCGTGGGCTGGCTGGCGATGTACGCCAAGATCCTGTTCAAGCACAAGCGGCATCTGCCCGTCATGAGCATGTACCGTTCCGGCAAGGTGGTCATCAGGTGCCCGGAACCCATGCCCACCCAGCTCGACGGCGACACGTCGGGGGACGCCACGAAGGTGACGGTTCAGGTGGAGCCGAGGTCGCTGCTGGTGCGGGTGCGGGAAGAAACCGCGCGCCTGGAAACGCGCGCCTAGGCTGCCTGCCCCCTAGGCTGTTTGCGCCCTAGGCTGACTGGGCGGTGCCGGCGTGCTTGGCGGACTCGGCAGCGGCCTTAGCGGCTGCCCGGGCCTCGGACTGTTCGCGGATCATGGCCTGCTCCTCTTCGAAGCGCAGGCGGTCCGCACGGTCGGCCTCATCCCCGTCCCAGTCCTGGTTATCACCTGTGGGCTTCGGGTTGACGATCATTCCCTGGCCGTCATTGTCATTCTTGTCCGACATGACCCGCTCCTTTCGCTGGGGCCATCCCTTTGTTGATCATGCAAGCATACGCACAGCAACATTTGCAGGGAAGTGCCCCGAAGGGCATTTATCTACGCTGACGGCGAAGCTTCCACCGGCAATTCTGGGCCCGGGGATTCGCCGCCGAGTATCCCTTTGACCCACGCATGCGCAGCCCGGAATGCGTCGTCGGACGTGTGCTCGGGCACCACGGGCGCCTGCGCATCGGCACGGCCGTAGGAACCGAGGAACCGCGTGGCGGGACTGATGCGGTGCAGGCCGGCGAGGGCGTCCGCCACCCGGGCATCGCCGACGTGTCCGTCGGCGTCGATGCTGAAGAAGTAGTGCCCCAGGTACTGCCCGGTGGGCCGGGACTCGATGCGGCTCAGGTTAACCCCACGGGTGGCGAACTGGTCCAGGATTTCCATCAGCGCGCCCGGCCGGTCCTCAGGAAGGGGCACCACGACCGTTGTCTTGTCCGCGCCGGTCCGGACCGGCAGGACGCCCGGACGGCTCACCAGGATGAACCGGGTCACCGCGCCCGGATTGTCCCCGATGTTCTCGGCCAGCACCTGCAGGCCCGGTTGCTCAGCGGCTACTATGGGCGCGCAGATCGCGGCGTCGTAGTGCGCGTTGTCCTGCAGCAGGCCCATCGCAGCAGCAGCTGTTGAGGAACCCGGGACGTATTCTGCGCCGGGAATATGCTGGTCGACCCACAGCCGGCACTGCGCCCACGCGTGCCCGTGCGTGGAGATCCGGCGGATCCGGGAAAGTTCGACGCCGGGCCTCGCCACCAGCACAAAACTGATAGGCACGAGGGCCTCACGGATGATCCGCAGTTCCTGTCCGGAGGCAATGGCATCCAAGGTGGCCGTGACGCCGCCCTCCACCGAGTTCTCGATGGGCACCATCGCAGCATCGGCCGATCCGTCCCGCACCCGGTCCAGCGCCGCGTTCACGTTGGAGGAGGGGATGCGCACGGCTTCGGCCGCATCCGGAACCTGCAGGAGCGCCGCCTCCGTAAAAGTGCCCTCAGGTCCGAGGAAGGTATAGGTGCGGCGGGCGGGCATGGGTATTCCTTTGCGGGTATGGACGGGCGTTGCGCAGGTGACGGCGGGCCGGTCTACAGAACCACGGGCCTAAGGCCGTTGTCGGACACCAGCGGCTTGCCGGATTCCAGCCACTGGTCCATCCCGCCGGCGACGTTGACCGCCGTATACCCCTGGCCCACCAGCCACTGGGCTGCCCGGAAGGAACGCCCGCCGGTCCGGCAGATGACGTACAAGTCCTCGTCCGGGTCGAGGTCGTCCAGCTTGCCGGGCAGCTGGTCCAGGGGGATGTGCAGGGCGCCCTCGGCGTGCCCGGCTGCCCATTCGTAGTCCTCCCGCACGTCCAGGATGGTGGCGTCCGCGGGGACGTCCTTCACGGTGACGGTATCGAAGTCGCTCATGGGAGTCCTCTCCTTGGCCTCAAGCTCTTGACTCCAGCGTATCGCCAGCACAGCACCCCGTACCCCTCGGCCGGCACAGGTTACGCTGGTCCGAAGCCCGCGAGCCGCCGCAAAGGAGCACAGTGTCCGCCCCACACCGCCTCGCTGACATCCACCGCCTGCCGGCGGTGCAGCTGAGCGCAGCACTGCGTTCCGGAGAGCTCTCCGCCCGCGAAGTCACGGCGCATTTCCTGGCGCGGATCGAGGAATCGAACCCGAGGCTGGGGGCCTTCATCACCGTCACCGGGCCGAGGGCGATGGCCGAGGCCGCTGCCGCCGACGCTCTGTTCGCCCGGCGGCACCCGGACCAGCCGCTCCCGGCGCTTCACGGGATGCCGGTCGCCTTCAAGGACCTCACCGATGTTGCCGGCGTGGTCACCACCCACGGCAGCGCAGCGCTGGACCGCCGTCCGGCACCGGCCGACGGCGCCCTCGCCGCAGCCCTCAGGGGCGCAGGTGCCATCTCCGTCGGCAAGACGCAGGTACCAGAATTCGGGCTGACGGCCTACAGCGAAAACCGCATTGCACCGCCGTCGCGCAATCCCTTTGCCCTGAGCAGGAGCTCGGGCGGTTCCTCCGGCGGCAGCGCCGCTGCCGTGGCGGCGGGACTGGTGCCGTTCGCCCCCGGTACCGACGGCGGCGGATCGATCCGGATCCCCGCGGCGGCATGCGGCCTGCTGGGCCTGAAACCCGGCCGGGGCGTGGTCCCGGCGGGCGAAAGCAGCGGCGACCCTGCCTGCCTCGTGGTGGCCGGGCCGCTGGCACGCTCTGCGGCCGACGCCGCATTGCTGCTGGATGTGCTGGCCCCCAACGGCCCGGGTAAACCGGACGGACCGAGCTACCTGGACGCCGTAGGCCGCGCGCCTGATTCGCTGCGGATCGGCGTCACCTTGGACAGCCCCTGGGCCGGGATTTTCCCGTTCACCCCGGACCCGGAGGCGCTGGATGCGCTGGACGCCGGCGTCCGGCTGCTCACCGGCGCCGGGCACGACGTCGCCGAGGCTGCGATCCGGTACGACAACCGTTACCCCGACGCGTTCACCACCGCCTGGACGGCAGGAGTTGGTGCTGCCCGGATCGCGCCGCACCGCGAGGCCCTGCTGACGCCGCTGACGCGCACCTTCCGGCGGCGCGCGCAGCAGCGGAGCGCCGCCAAGCTCAACGAATGCCTGGCGTTCCTGCGGCAATTCGAGCGCGACACCTTGGCGCAGTACTCAGCCTGGGACCTGATCCTGACGCCTGCACTGGCCCAGACGCCGCGCCCGGTGGGCTGGTTCACCGGGACGGGCCACGGGGACGGCCGGTGGCCGGCGTCGGAATGGGCGGGCGACGCCGACGGCGACTACCGCAGGCAGTGCGAGTTCGCGCCATGGTCGTCCATGGTCAATGTATGCGGCCTTCCGGCCATCAGTGTCCCCGTGCACTGGACCGGAGGCGGCCCGCGAACAGGGCTGCCGATGGGCATCCAGCTGATCGGCCGGCCCGGCTCGGAGGCGCTGCTCCTGCAGGTGGCAGCCCAGCTGGGGTTCTGAGCGCATCCCCGGGCTTCCATCGCCCAGGCGTACGCTTGCCGGGTGGATCGCAGAACGCGCCTCCCTGTCGAGAACCGCATCTACATCCCTGCTCCAGGCGAGGAGACCGACGTCGAATTCCTGCCGGCAGGCGACGTCACCAATGGCGTGGTGCGGGTTGGCGGGACGGTGCGCCGCCCGCACCAGCTGCAAAGCCACGCCGTGGCGGACTACCTGGACTGGCTGGAGGACGCCGGCTTCGAGGGCTCCCCCAGATTCCTCGGCCGGGACAGCGCGGGCCGTGATGTGCTCACATTCCTTCCGGGCACATGTGCCGGCGCCGTGCCTGAACAGTGGGCGCAGTCCGAGGATCTGCTGCGCTCCGTGGCCCACCTGCTGCGCCGGCTGCACGCGGCATCCGCGGGATTTACCCCGGCCAGGCATCCGTTCCCGCCGCGGCCGGTCCGGCAGGATCCGGGCAGGCTGGTCTGCCACCTCGATGTGACCCCGCAGAACGTTGTGGTCCGCGGGGGCCTCGCCACAGGACTCATCGACTTCGACCTCGCCGGACCGAGCACCGCATTTAAGGATTCCTTCAACACTGCCATGCACTGGGTTCCGTTGCGGGATCCGGCTGATGCCTGGGCCGGCTGGGAAACGGCGGATCCCTTCCGGCGGCTCAGGATTTTCGCTGACGCCTACGGCTGGACTCCGGAAGAACGACGGCGGCTTCCGCAGTTCGGAGCGGAGGCCGCGGAGCTCTCGCTCGAACGCATGGAGCATAACGCCCGGTACCTCGGAGGAGGCTGGGCACGCATGTGGCGCGGCGGAGTTGGCGAAGTGATCAGCCGACGCCGGCAGTGGCTCGAGGACAACGAGGCCAGGCTGACGGCAGCACTGACGGACCATCTGGGCTTCAGGTAGTCCTGGGCTTCAGATAGTGCTGGACGTCCGCGCGACGCTCGCCAGGATGGCCAGCCCCACAATCGCGAGGACCGTCAGGGCGAGGCCGAGATACCCCATCACCAGGCCGGCAATGGCGAAGCCGCGGCCTGAGGGTTCCCGCCCCAGCGCCATGTGGCCCAGGATCACGGCAGCCAGCTGCGGCAGGATGAACACCCCGAAGCCCAGGTATACGGCAATGCCGCAGCACAGGCTGGCAATGCTGAGGCCCTTAGGCTGGGGCGCTGCACCGTAGTACGGCGGCTGGCCGTACGGGCTGGAGTACTGCTGATTGTATTGCTGGCCATATGGTTGCCCGTACTGCTGACTGTAGGGGCTCGCCGGCTGTCCGTAGGCACCGCCGGCGCCAGCGTCGCCGTGCTGCCCGCCGAACTGCTGGCCGCCGAACTGCTGGCCTGGCGGGGTATACAGCGGCGGATCGTACAACGGCGGGGCCGGAATGTCCGAACCCTGTTGTTGACCGTACTGCGGTTGCTGGTGGGTGTCCGGTTTCGGCTCGTCGCCGGTTCCGGGACGCTGCTCTGTCATGGAAATCCCCTCATTCTGTCCTCAACAGAACATTACCGCCGTCCCCGGCGGTTTACGCCGGGGATCTGATCCGGGCGCTGGCTGGCCCTACTTGGGGAGCAGCTCCCACAACAGCCGCAGGGGCGGCGCCAGCAGTGCCGCTGAAACGAGACCCGCGACGAGCGAACGTCCCACCACCCGCAGCACGGTACCCGGCCGGCGATCCTGGCCATACCGGTAGCGCGGTGGCGCCGGACGCGTGTGGGCTGGACGCTGGTGGGCCGGACGCCGGAGCGCTGCCCCGGACGTGTTCGCGTCATCCGCTCCCTGGGTGCCCGTACGGCCTGCGCCGCTGCCCGTGGCTGGGCGGTACGCAGGGTTTCGGACGGTGCCGGCTTCCGGCACCTGAGGACGGGTGAGGAGTTGCCCGAGTTGTGCGTAGAGCAACAGGGCCGAAGGTGCATCCAGCACATCCGGCAGGCCGGATATGGCGGCCACCATGCAGTCGATCCCCCGCACCTCGATGCCTGAGCCAGTGGTGCCCTGCAGCTCCGGCTGGGCTGTCAGGCAGATCAGCGAGCGGACCAGCCTCCGCCACGGCGGCGGCAGGACTGCGGCCACCGCGGCTGCCTGCGCCAGCGCCGTCTCCACCGCGGGGAACCGGTCATGACCGTTCTGGCAGAGCACGCCGTCCACGACGTCGACGTGGCCGGACCAGTTCTTGGCGCTGACCACCACCACACCGCCGGGTCCCACCAGCACCTGCTCCAGCCGCGCCAACGGGCGGCCGGGCCAATGGACCTCGTGCAGCACGAACCAACCGTAAGGCCCCAGTTCGGCAAGCCTTTCAGCCACCAGATGGCTGCTTTGCTCCGCACCCATGGCGCCCGCACTGACAGGGCCGGAACCAACATGGCCGGAACCAACAGGGACCACTCCGGCTTTGCTCGGTCCAGCCTGGCCGGCGGGGCCGAAGCCCGCGCCCTCAGCCGGGCCCCCGCCGCCGGGGGCGAGGTCGCGCTTCAGCCGCGCGATCCGTTCGGAGGCAAGCCTCGTCCGTTCGAATGCTGCATCTCCAGCCCCCATTGTTCACCTCTGCATTGCTCGCTCGTCTTCCAAATGACCGGCCCAATTCGACCGAACACCCGGCCGTAAACTTTCCCGGCCCAATAGCCGGACCAATTACCGGCCACGGCGGCGGGCGGAATTACCCTCCCGCGGATGGCACGGCTCAAATTCAGCCACAGGCAGCCGGGACGTTTCCGCTGGTCCGGACGCCCGGCGTCGTTCATCACACCCGGTGTTCCTGCCGTTTGAACGTAACAGCCCCCTCAGTGGCAGGTATATAAGTACTTTTCCGGCACTACTCAGTTTTTTGTCCCGGACAAATGCAAGTAGCCCGGAAAATTCGTGACATTCTGCGTCACAGGGGCCGGATTCCGGACACTCCGTGTTGCCCTTCGCCGTCGTCTGGCATGCTGGTGCCATGGCTAGCCGAGCGGGCACAGTTGCCCAACCCCAAGACCTTGTAGACCTGACCGCACTGCTCGACGCGTACTACGACGTCAAGCCTGACCTGGGGGATCCCGGCCAGCGCGTGGCCTTCGGAACCTCCGGGCACCGCGGATCAAGCCTGAAAGCGTCCTTCAACGAGGCGCACATCGTGGCAATCACGCAGGCGATCGTGGAGTACCGCGCCGGAGAGGGCATCACCGGCCCGCTGTTCCTGGCCAAAGACACCCACGCGCTGAGCGAACCGGCCCAGAACTCCGCCCTTGAGGTGCTGGCCGCAAACGGCGTGAACGTCCTCATCGACGCGCGGCACGGCTACACCCCCACCCCGGCCCTGAGCCATGCCATCCTCACGTACAACAACAACGCCCCCGCCGGAGCACCGCAGGCTGACGGCATTGTTGTCACCCCCAGCCACAACCCGCCGGCCGACGGCGGCTTCAAGTACAACCCACCGCACGGCGGCCCCGCCGACACCGACGCGACGGGCTGGATCGCCAACCGCGCCAACGAACTGCTGGAGAACGGGCTCCGCGGCGTGAAGCGGATTCCGCTGGCCCAGGCCCTCGAGGCCGAAACCACCGGAAAGTTCGATTTTCTCAGCAGCTATGTGGACGACCTGCCGTCCGTCCTGAACCTGGACGCCATCCGCGACGCCGGCGTCCGGATCGGGGCCGACCCCATGGGCGGCGCGTCCGTGGATTACTGGGGTGAGATCGGCGAACGCCACCAGCTGAACCTCACGGTGGTCAACCCCACGGTGGACCCGCAGTGGGCCTTCATGACCCTGGACTGGGACGAGAAGATCCGGATGGACTGCTCTTCGCCGTCGGCCATGGCCTCCCTAATCAACCGGATGTCTGAAGGCACCGCCTTCGACGTCGCCACCGGGAATGACGCCGACGCCGACCGGCACGGCATCGTTACCCCTGACGGCGGACTGATGAACCCCAACCACTACCTCGCGGTGGCCATCGACTACCTGTACCGCAACCGCAGCGGCTGGAACCCGAACTCCGTTGTGGGCAAGACCCTCGTGTCCTCCTCGATCATCGACCGCGTGGCGGGCGGCCTGGGCCGCAAGCTCGTGGAGGTGCCCGTGGGCTTCAAGTGGTTTGTCCCCGGCCTGCTTTCCGGTGAAGGTGCATTCGGCGGCGAGGAGTCCGCCGGCGCTTCCTTCAACAAGCGCGACGGCAGCGTCTGGACCACGGACAAGGACGGCATCCTGCTGGCGCTGCTGGCCTCGGAGATCACCGCCGTCACCGGAAAGTCGCCGTCGCAGCTCTACAAGGGCCTCACGGACCAGTTCGGCGCCCCGGTGTATGCACGGATCGACGCCGCCGCGACGCGGGACCAGAAGGCGGCGCTGGGCAAGCTATCGTCGTCGGACGTCACTGCGACGGAACTGGCAGGCGAGGCCATCACGGCAAAACTGACCGAGGCGCCGGGCAACGGCGCGTCCATCGGCGGACTGAAGGTGGTCACCGAGAACGCGTGGTTCGCGGCCCGCCCCTCCGGCACCGAGGACGTCTACAAGATCTACGCCGAGTCCTTCAAGGGCGCCGACCACCTCAAGCAGGTCCAGGCCGAGGCCAAGGCGCTGGTGGACGGGGTCATTTCCTAGGAATTTACTGGGTTCCCAGGAACAAGAAAGCGCCGGATGGCTGTTGGCCATCTGGCGCTTTCTTATGCTCAAGAAGTCCAAACAGGACTACCATTGGAAGTGGCCCGGATGCATGCCTTGCAGTTTTGAACTGCAGAAATACTGTCCAGAATGCCTCCGGAATGTCCCCCATATTGCCGGAGGCATTCCGTGTCCGGAGGCTGTCCGCAACCCGTCACTTATACCGTGCGGACCACGTCCTCGTAGGCGAACTTGGGCTTTGCTTCACCCCAGGCCTCGGGGCCGGGCTGGCCGATGTTCACCACCAGGAAGCTCTTCTGGTCGCCTGCCGGGAAGAACTCCGCGTCGATAGCGGAGAAGTCAGCGCCGGTCATCGGGCCAGCGGCGAAGCCGAGCGAGCGGACGGCCAGGATGAAGTAACCGGCCTGCAGGTGGGCGTTGTTGTTGCCCGTGGCGACGGCCAGGTCCGGTGCGGCGTCGTACATGGCCTTGGGGGCGTTGTAGCCGGGGAGGAAGTTGTCCCACTGCTCCTGCCAGGCGGTGTCGTAGCTGAGGATCGCCACGAGGGGCGCGGAGACCGTCTTGGCCCGGTTCCCCGAGGACAGCGTGGCCACGAGCTTCGCGCGGGCTTCCTCCGAGCGCACGTAGGTGACGCGCAGCGGCTGGGAGTTAAAGGCCGTGGGGCCGAACTTGGTCAGTTCGTAGATGGCGCGGGCCTGTTGCTCGCTAACCTCGCCGGTGAACGCGTTGGCGGTGCGGGCTTCGGCAAAGATTGCATCCACGGCGGCGGAATCGATCACTGCTTCTTCGTGGGCGATTGTCATTCGCGCCCCTTTCACTAGGCCGACATCCCTGGCGGGCGGCGTCGGGCAGTCCTGGTTGCTTTCGTTGGGTTCAACCGACTTGGGAGGCGCGCTCTTCCCGGAACGGGCAAATCAGCGGCGTGACGTTCCGCACACCGCGGCGTCCCTTTGCTGGCTGCACAGTGCCGCAGCGGCTGTTGGCCGGAAGCCCTCTCATGCCCGCGTCCGGCGGGGTATTCTTGCTCCTGAAGATCCAGCCCGGCGAGCGGGCGCACTCCCCTCCGAAAGGCCCCGCCAATGAGCATGCTCGGAATCAAATGGAAGCTGCACGGCAATGGCAAAGCCGTACGTCCGGGCGAGGTGGTGGCTCCCGGCGAACGGCTCGCGTGGCCCATCACCATCGGCGTGGGCATGCAGCACGTTGTGGCCATGTTCGGCGCCACCTTCCTGGTGCCCATCATCACCGGAATGCCGCCGGCCACCACGCTCTTCTTCTCCGGCATCGGCACACTCCTGTTCCTCGTGATCACCCAGGGCCGCGTTCCCAGCTACCTTGGCTCGAGCTTTGCGTTCATCGCGCCCATCACGGCGTCCCAGCAGCAGTTCGGAGTGCCGGGGGCGCTGGGCGGCGTGGTGCTGGCCGGCGCCGGCCTCGCGGTGATCGGCGCGATCGTGCAGAAGTTCGGCGCAGGCTGGATCAACAGGCTGATGCCGCCAATCGTGACGGGCGCCATCGTGGCCCTGATCGGGCTAAACCTGGCTCCTGCCGCCAAGAACAACTTCGACGCCGCCCCCGTGACCGCGCTGATTACGCTGGCCACCATCATCGTGGTCAGCGTCTTGTTCCGCGGGATCATCGGCCGCCTCAGCATCCTGGTGGGCGTGCTGGTGGGCTACCTGGTGGCCATGCTCCGCGGCGAGGTGAGCTACGACAAGATGGACGCCGCCGCCTGGGTAGGCCTCCCCCACTTCCAGACGCCCGAGTTCCACATCGGCGTGCTGGGCCTGTTCGTGCCGGTGGTCCTGGTGCTGGTGGCCGAGAACATCGGCCACGTGAAGTCGGTGTCCGCCATGACCGGCCAGAACCTGGACGGCGTCTCCGGCCGGGCCCTGATGGCAGACGGCGCCGCCACGGTGCTTGCCGGCTTCGGCGGCGGTTCGGGCACCACCACGTACGCGGAAAACATCGGCGTCATGGCGGCCACGAAGGTCTACTCCACCGCCGCCTACTGGGTGGCCGGCATCTTCGCCATCCTGCTGAGCTTTTCGCCGAAGTTCGGCGAACTGATCGCCACTGTCCCGCCCGGCGTACTGGGCGGCGCCGCCACCATGCTGTACGGCATGATCGGGATCCTCGGCGTGAAGATCTGGGTCCAGAACAAGGTGAACTTTTCGAACCCGGTCAACCTGACCACGGCCGCAGTTTCCCTCATCATCGGCATAGCGGACTACACCTGGGCCGTGGGTGACCTGAAGTTCACGGGCATCGCGCTCGGATCCGCCGCGGCTCTGGTGATCTACCACGGTATGAAGGCCATCGCGAAGGCACGCGGCACCGCTGCCGAGCCCGAGACCGAGCAGCAGGGCCTGCCGCCAGCCGCCAAGGCAGCCATCAACGCCGCAGCAAAGAGGCAGCCCAAGAAGCGGTAAACGCTTCCCGGACTGCCTCCGAAAACAGTCTGCGACGTACTTACCCGGCGTCGAACGTTTCGTCGTCGTCGTTTGGTGACTGTTCCTTCGGCAGATCGTTGCCACTGCCGTCCGGAATGCCCGCCGCCTCCTGCCCGGGCTCCGAGGAGAACTGCCCGGCGCCGGAGTTGTCGGCGTTGCCCTCGTCGATCTCAGCGTCCGCCGAGGGCACGGCCGTGTCCCCGTCCTCGGCGCCGGCCCCGGGCGAGGCGTCCGGATCGCGCGGCAGCGGCGACTCACCGGGGACCGGGTCAAAGCCAGCCACGTTGCTTTCACCCTCGGCGTGGAGCTGGTCGTCGGTTCCGCCGAAACGCCCGGCCCCGGGTTCGCCCGAGCTGTCCTGGTCCTCCTCGGCGAAGTGGCTGAGGTTCGGCGTGCCGGTCTGGAAGGTCTCTCCCTCGGGGCTGTTCTGGTTCAGGCCCGCGGCGTCGAAGTCTTCCTCCTCGCGGGGCTGGGCAAACTGCTGGCCGCCGGCTTCCTGCTCCGCGGTGGGCGTTCCGTAGCCTCCCGCTTCCTCTTCAGGGGCTGCGTGCTGGTTGTCCTGGCTCATCTGTTCCTCCTGCTTGGTGGGGAATTGCTTGGCTGGGAATTACTGGAAACTCAAAGGCCCTTGCCACCGGTGACGGGAACCACCGCCCCGGACATGTAAGAACCGGCGTCGGACGCCAGCAGAACGTAGGCGGGGGCGAGCTCGGCGGGCTGTCCGGCGCGCTGCAACGGGGTGTCCTGGCCGAACTTGGGCAGCTTGTCCGGCCATTCGGTGGCTGGGATCAGCGGGGTCCAGATGGGCCCGGGCGCCACGGCGTTGACGCGGATTCCCTTGGGTCCCAGTTCCTGGGCGAGGGCCTTGGTGAAGGCCACCTGGGCCGCTTTGGTCATGGCGTAGTCAATGAGCCCCGGAGACGGATTGAATGCCTGAATGGAGGCCGTGGTGATGATCGAGGCGCCGGCCTCCAGGTGCCGCACCGCTGCGCGGGCTGTCCAGAGCAGCGAGTACAGGTTGGTTTTGAAGACGCGGTCGAACTCCTCGGTGGGCAGGGACTCAAGGCTGTCGCGGTTCTTCTGGTACGCGGCGTTCAGCACCAGCACGTCGAGCCGGCCAAACTCGGCAACGGCGTCCTCGACGATCGATGTGCTGAAGTCCTCGTTCCTGCCGTCACCGGCGAGGAGCAGTGCCCGCCGGCCGGTCTTGCGGATCCATTCGGCGGTGTCCTGCGCGTCGTCCTCCTCCTCGGGAAGATAGGAAATGGCGACGTCGGCCCCCTCGCGTGCGAAGGCGATGGCCACCGCCTTGCCGATTCCGGAGTCGCCGCCCGTGATGAGCGCCGCCTTGCCCTCCAGCGCCCCGCTTCCCTCGTAACTCAGCTCGCCATGGTCCGGCTGCGGATCCATAGGCGCGGTCAGGCCCGGCTGCTTCTGCTCCTGCTCCGGAAAGGGCCCTGAGTGGTACGTTCCCCGGGGGTCACCGGGCTGGTCGGACTGCTTGGCTGGGTCGGTCATCTTCCACCTGCTCACGTTGTCGGCTGCGGGTTGTTCGAACCTAACGCAGGTTTGAGGAGCAAGTCCACCGCCCGACGCAAAACTAGTCAGCAAACTTAGTATTTGTTGAAATAGGGACGCACTTGAGCCTAGGTTGGAGCAAGCACGCCCGCTGCGGGCCAGACAGAGGAGGGCTCATGACCGATCCGGACGCCCCGGCTGGCAGCGGCAGAAATGAGACGCGCGAGGAGCAGCTGGACCGGAACTGGATGGAACTGATCCAGGAGCTGCGAGTCCTCCAGACGGGCGTCCAGATCCTTGCCGGCTTCCTGCTGACCCTGCCGTTCCAGCAGCGCTTTGAGTCTCTCGATGACTTCCAGGTCACGCTCTATCTTGTGAACGTGGCCCTTGCCGCGCTGACCACCGCGTTTATCCTCCTGCCCGTCAGCGTCCACCGTCGGCTGTTCCGGAAACGGCTCAAAGCAACCCTCGTGACCAGCGCCGACAACATCACCAAGATCGCCCTGGGCGGGGTGGCCACCCTCAGCGTGGGAACCGCTGCGCTGGTGTTCGACGTTACGGCAGGCCGCACGGTGGGCCTTATCGCCGGCGGCGTGCTTCTCGCTGTGCTGGCCATCCTCCTGGCCTACGTTCCCGTGCACCTGCACCGGAGGGCCGCCAAAGAGGGCGGCTAGGCCCCTTCCAGCACCTGCCGGGTGGCCCACGCGAGGTATTTGCCGGCGTCGGACATGGCATCTTGCGGGCTGGGCGCGACGTCCAGCAGTTGCGCCGCAGCCACCACACCATGCTCGGCCAGTTCCTCCGGCGTGACCGTGATCCGTCCCGCCACGGCCACCACCGGAATGCCGCGGTCCCGGGCGGCCTCCGCGAGCGCGATCGGCGCCTTCCCCGTGAGCGACTGCGAGTCCATGGAACCCTCGCCGGTGATTACCAGGTCGGCGTCGGCCAGCCGTTCGGCCAGTCCCGTGAGCGCGGCCACCAAGGCGAAGCCGCCTTCCAGCGTGGCCTGGGTGAAGGCAAGGAACGACGCCGGGAAGCCGCCGGCCGCACCGGCGCCCGGAACGTTCACGTCGCGGCCCGTCGCCTCCCGGACGAGGGATGCCCAGTTGCGCAGGCCGGCGTCGAGCTTCTCAATGGCGTCGTCGTCTGCGCCCTTCTGGCGGCCGAAGACGTGCGCGGCACCGGTGGTGCCGTAGAGCGGGCTCTGGACGTCGACGGCGATCCGGAACGTGACGGCGGACAGCCGCGGATCCAGCCCGGAGACATCCAGGGAAACGGCGTCAGCCAGGGACCCGCCGCCCAGCGGCACCACGTTCCCGGCGGCGTCGAGCGGCTTGAGGCCCAGCGCGCGCAGGGCGCCGCTGCCGCCGTCGGTCATGGCCGAGCCGCCGACGCCCAGTACGATTTCGGTGGCGCCGGCGTCGAGCGCGGCGGCGATGAGTTGCCCGCAGCCGTAGCTGTGCGCGCGCAGCGAGTTCTCCGGCGTCGGCTCCATGTGGGCCAGGCCGGAAGCCTGCGCCGTTTCAATCACTGCGGTGGTGGCTCCGGACCGGTCCTTTCGGAGGGCCCAGGCCGCGCCGATCGGGGCAAGAATGGGACCTACGACGGCGTTGATCCGCTCCTCATAGCCGGCGGCGACGGCGGCTTCCAGGGTTCCCTCGCCGCCGTCGGCCACCGGGAACTGGGTGGTCACGGCGTCCGGGTAGACGCGGAGTGCGCCCTCGGCGATGGCGGCGGCGGCTTCGACGGCGGTGAGTGATCCCTTGAACTTGTCCGGGGCAATGAGGATTCGCATGCCCCCATCCTGCCATTTCCAATCGGGAATACGCTTGCCGGACGCGTAATGGAAGTCACACAGTCCGGGCGGTCAGCTGCGCGACTCCTCCTGCCCCGCGTAGATGTCCAGCAGCGCCGCCGCACCCTTCCCGGCTTCGCCTTCCTCGGAGAGCGCGGAGCGCATGCCGTCCAGCTTTTCGGCGCCCGCCGGGAACGGCGGCAGGAGGGGCACGTCCGGGTCGGTCAGGACCTCGATCAACACCGGACGTTCCGCGCCGAGCGCCCGGTCCCAGGCATCGGCGAGCTGCTCCGGGGAATCGACGCGGATGCCGGTCAGCCCCAGCAGCTCCGCATAACCGGCGTAGGGAAAGTCGGGGATTTCCTGGCTGTCCGGGAACCGCGGCTCGGATTCGGTCTCGCGCTGCTCCCACGTGACCTCGGCCAGATCCCTGTTGTTGAACACGCACACCACAAAGCGGGGGTCGGACCACCGCCGCCACCGGTGCGCCACGGTGACCAGCTCGGCGATGCCTGCCATCTGCATGGCACCGTCGCCGGCCAGGGCGACGACGGGTCTGTCCGGCCGGGCCAGCTTGGCCGCGATCCCATACGGGACCGAGCAGCCCATACTGGCCAGCGTCCCCGAAAGGTGCGCCGGGACTCCCGCCGGCAGGGTCAGCTGGCGCGCGTACCAGTAGACGCAGCTCCCGACGTCGACACTCACCTGGGCGTTGTGCGGGAGCCTGCCGCTGAGCTCGCGGACCACGAGTTCAGGGTTGACGGGGCTGGCCGGGACGCGGGAACGCTCCTCGGAAAGGTCGCGCCAGCTGCGGACCTCCTCCTCCACTTCGGTCCGCCACTGCTTGCGGGCCTGAGCTTGCGGGTTCCCATCCGGTTGCCCGCCGGCGCCCTTCAGCAGCTCCGCCAGCCTGGCAAGGGTTTCGGCAGCGTCGCCAACGAGACCAACTTCCACGGGGTACCGGTTGCCGACCTTCCGCCCGTCGATGTCCACCTGGACGGCCCGGGCGGCCCCGGGTTTCGGATAGAACTCGGTCCAGGGATCGTTGGAGCCGACGATCAGGAGGGTGTCGCAGTTCCCCATCAGGTGAGCGCTGGCGGTGGACCCGAGATGCCCCATGGTGCCCGCCGCAAATGGCAGCGTCTCATCCATGTACGGCTTGCCCAGGAGGCTGGTGGTGATGCCGGCGTCCAGCTGCTGCGCCAGGGCCACCACCTCGGCCTGGGCGGTCTTGGCGCCCTGGCCCACCAGGAACGCCACCTTACTGCCGGCTCCCAGCACCTCGGCAGCCCTGGCCAGGTCGTCATCGTGGGGCAGCACCCGCGCGGGCTGCCATTCGGGCGCGGTGACGATGATGCCGTGCTCCTGGTCGAGCTCGGGGGCCGGGGCCTTTTGGATGTCGTGCGGGACAATCACAACGCATGGGGTGCGGGTTTCGAGGGCGGTGCGGAAGGCGCGGTCCAGCACCATGGGAAGCTGCTCCGGGGTGCTGACCATCTGCGCGAACTGCGCCGCCACGTCCTTAAAAAGTGTGAGCAGGTCGATTTCCTGCATGTAGGCCGACCCCAGCACGCTGCGGCTCTGCTGGCCGATGATGGCCACCACGGGGACACCATCCAGCTTGGCGTCATAGAGCCCGTTGAGGAGGTGCACGGCGCCCGGCCCCTGGGTGGACGTCACCACGCCCACCCGACCGGTGTACTTCGCGTGCCCGACGGCCATGAATGCCGCCGTTTCCTCGTGCCGCGCCTGAACGAATTCGACGCCGGTTTCCCTGCCGCCGCCGTCGGCGCTGTCGCCGCTGTCGGTTCCGCCGTCGCCCTGCGTACTACGGCGCAGCGCGCCCATGAAACCGTTAATGCCGTCCCCGCTGTAGCCGAAGACCCTGTTGACGCCCCAGGCTTTGAGGCGCTCCACCATTACGTCGGCAACCAGCCGGTCAGCCATCGCACACTCCTTTTATAGTTGTTCCGCTATTCGTCGTGCCCCTGGTCCCCGCTCATCTGGTCTTCTGCGGGAGGCGTCTCGCCGGGCGGCACTCCCCCACCAGGCTCCAGGCCCGTGACGTTGCCGTTCAACGGGTCGGGGTTGGGCGTGGCGGCCGAGTCCCCGCGGGCGGCGTCACCGGTTCCGGCTTCGCCGGTTCCGGCTTCGCCTGTTCCGGCTTCACCTGTCTTGGCGGCGTCGCGGTCCGGATTGGCCGGGTCATTTTCGGGATGGTAGGTGCTCATGGTCCTGCGGTCCTCCTTGGAACAGGTGCGCCGGCGTGGCGACGGACTTAGGTAACGGGCTCAGGCTGCCGGGGCCCCGGCAACACTGGACTAATTGTAAGCATACTGATAATTCTGGAACAGTCAGATGCCGCACAGTCCGGCCCGGCCGGAACGTTTCGAAGGAGCAAACTGATGGGAATCGGCGACAGCATTGGCAAAGCAGCGGAAAACGCGATGGAGGACCTGGGGCAGACGTCCGATCCCACGGACGACGCCCACGCGCCCGAGCCAGGAGCGTCCGACGAGGACATCCAGGTGCACTCCTCCATCAGCGAAGGCTCCAACGCCAGGGATGGCGACGCCGGCCCGCGGTCAGGTGTGCACACGACCTACACGCCGCAGGGCCCGGGCACCGAGGCGAGCGGGGGGCAAGGCGCGGCAGGCGCCTCCGGCGGGTCCGGAACGGACGAGTCAGCCGAGGACTCAGCCGGAAGCGCGACGTCCGGCCGCATCGGCGCGGCCGGCACCACGGACGCCGGAGAGGCAGCGCGCAGCGTACCCGGCCCGGCCGGGCTGCCCGAACCGGATCCGGAGGAACAGGGCTAGCGCCACTGCCCGCGCGCCTGCAGGACTTCCTTCAGCAGGTCGGCGCGGTCGGAGACGATGCCGTCCACGCCGAGGTCCAGCAGCCGGCTCATCTCGGCGGGGTCATTGATGGTCCAGACGTGCACGTACAGCCCCAGCTCATGCGCCCGGCGGACAAATCCCGCCGTGACGACGGGCACGGCCCGGTAGCGGACCGGCACCTGCAGGGCGTCAACGTCGCGCAACGCCCGGCGCAGCACCGTCCGCGCCGGGAAGGCCAGCCCGCGAACGGACAGCAGTGGCCCCAGCACCAGGAAGAGGGCATTCGCAAAGGTCCCAGCCGATGATGCGGTCCTGCGGCTGAGCTGCTGCAGGACCGCGCGGCGCCGGCGGTCGGAGAAGCTGGCGATCAGCACGCGCTCGTGGACCTGGTGGCGCTCGATCGCGGCCACGATGCTGGGGACGGAGTGCCAGTCCTTGACGTCCAGGTTGAAACGCGCCTCCGGAAACGCCGCCACAAGTTCGTCGAACGTTGGCACGGGTTCCGTCCCGCCAATCCGCACCCGCCGCAAGTCGTCCGCCATGAAGTCATGGATCCTGCCGTGGCCGTCCGTAACCCGGTCCAGGGTGCGGTCGTGGAAGAGGAGCAGCTCGCCGTCGGACGTGGTGTGCACGTCCGTCTCCAGGTGGGAATAGCCAAGCTCGACGGCGGCCCGGAATGCTGCCAGCGAATTCTCCAGACCGGCCAGGGAGAATCCCCTGTGGGCCATGGCCACCGGCCGGCCCGCCCCTGGTTCAGGGCCGGGCGCGGAAAAGTAAGGCAAGGTTCCCGTCATCCCCGAAGCTTAGACCAGCCTCAGGCGGGCAGGATCTCCACGCCGTCGCTGCAGTGGAGCAGGGTGCGGCCGCGGCCGCCGTCGAGATCCACCCACACCACGGTGCGGTCCGGCGTGACGGCCGAGACGCGGCCGCCGGTTTCGAATCCCGGCGCAAGCAACACGCTGACCCGGTCCCCCTCACGCAGGGCCGACCAGTGCGGGGCCGGCTCCACGGGACGCAGCGGAACCTCGACTGTATTTTTGGTCTTTTTCCTGGCCACGATGTCCCCTATCGGTCACTCACCCAACAGGCCACACCCTATGGTGCTGACATGAACGCCAGTTGACCGCCAGCCGCGAGTTCGGTGGCAGGCGGGCGACGGCAGCCTTACGGCAGCTGGAGGCCCAGCGCGGCGAGCTTTTCCTCGAGAATCTGGGCCACGCCGTCGTCGTCAAAATGCGGCGCCTGCTGGCCGGCGGCCCGGATCGCTTCCGGGTGTCCACTGGCCATGGCGTAGCCGTGGCCAGCCCAGCGGAGCATCTCAATGTCGTTCGGCATGTCGCCGAACGCCACGACGTCCGCGGCATCAATGCCCAGCGAGGCGGCGTAGTCGGCGAGGGTGACGGCCTTGTTGATCCCCGGCACCGCGAGCTCCAGCATGGCGACGGTGGGCGCCGAGTGCGTCACCGAGGCCAGGTTTCCGACGGCGGGGCCCACCTCTGCGAGGAAGTCGTCGGCGGTGCCTTCGCGGACGATGGCCAGGAACTTGACGACGGCGTCTTCCGCGGTGAGCGTCGAGGCCAGCGGGGCCGGGGTGAACTCGGAGAGCAGCTCGCCTGAGCCGTTTTCGATGAAGCCGGGTTCGAGGTGGAAGCCGGTGAGGGTTTCGGCGGCGAAGAGGGCGGTGGGGCGCACCTTCTTGATGATCCGCCGGATTTCGAAGATGTCGTCGATGGCCATGGTCTGCGCCGAGACAACCTTGTCCGCCTCGAGGTCCCACACCACGGCGCCGTTGGAACAGATCACGGTGCCGGTGTGGCCCAGCTGCTCCTCGAGCGGGTGCAGCCAGCGCGGCGGGCGGCCGGTGACAAAGACAAGTTCGACGCCGGCTTTCCGGCAGGCGTGGAAGGCCCGGATGGTGCGGTCACTGATTTTCCCGTCGTGCCCAAGGATCGTTCCGTCTATGTCACTCGCTACCAACCGCATGCTGCCAGTTTACGTGGGCCGTGCGCATGCTCAGGAGACGGGGAGGCTCACCGTCACCGTGGTTCCTCTGCCCGGCACACTGCTAAGGCTGATCGAGCCGCCATGGCCCTCGACGATGGTCTTGCTGATCGGCAGTCCCAGGCCTGCGCCGGGGATGGCCGTTTCACGCGAGCGCGCGGACCGGAAGAACTTGGTGAACGCCTGCTCCTGCTCCTGACGGTCCATGCCGATGCCGGTGTCTGCGATCGAACAGACAACGTGGCGGTTGGCCCGGTGGGCACGGGCCGTGACCCTTCCCCCGTCAGGCGAGAACTTGATCGCATTGGACACCAGGTTGCCGAAAACCTGGCTGATCCGGCCGGGATCGATGCGGGCGTTCAGGGGCTCCTCGAGGTCGAGGACCAGTTCCACACCGCTGACGGTGGCCTTCGCATGCGAGGAGGCCACCACGCCAGCCAGCAGGCTGGCCACGTCGGCCTCCTGCAGGGTCAGTTCCACCCGCTCCGAGGCAACGGCAATCAGATCGTTCACAAGGCCGAGCAGATGGTTGGCGTTGCGCTGCACGATCCGCAGTTCCTCCTCGATGTCCCCGTGGCCGGGCTCGTCGAGGACCAGTTCGAGGTAGCCGAGGATGGACGTCAGCGGGGTACGGAGCTCATGGGAGACGGTGGCCACGAAGTTGTCCTTGGCCGACAGGGCGCGGATCAGTGCCGTGACTTCGGCGAAGGTGATCACCGCGCCGGCGTGGGTTCCGTTCGTGGAAACCATGGTGCGGGCTGTGACGGAGTACGCGCGCATATCCTCACCCTCACCTGCCCAGCACAGCTCGTCGGTGAACGTCTCGCCGGCGGCCGCGCGCGCCGTCGGGAAGCGTTCCGGCGGCAGCGGAGTAGCGCGATCAGCCTGGAACAGCCGCGGCCGGTTGGCTGACGGTGCCAGCCCGGACAGCGCCGCGTCGCTCCGAAGGGCTTTGTTGGTCAGGACGTCCTGTCCGTTCTGGTCCACCACCCACACGCCAACATTGACGGTGGAGAGTACGGCGTCCAGGAGCCGCTGCCGCTGCATGCTCTCGGCGACGGTGTCGGCGAGCGCCTCGTCCTTCCTCACCAGCGTCTGGCGCTGGCGGTAGAGGGCACCCGCCACCACGTGGGCGGTGACGGCGATGGCCGCCATGACAAGGGGCAAGAAAATGGTCCGGATCATAGAGCCCTGGGTGGGCGCCGCTCCGAACGCCGCCGCGGGCAGCACAGTGCTGAGCGTGGCACCTGCCACGGCGAGGACCACGCCGGCCCGGTTGCGGTCCACGGACAGCCAGATCACGGGAAAGACCAGCAGGAGGCTCAAAACGTTGAAGTTGGGACCGCCGGCCTCCCGCGTGAAACCGACGGCGACACAGTCCAGCGCGGGAATGACGGCGTAGGCTCCCCTAGGGAGTCTGCCCCAGGGCACCGCAACGCTGAGGACAAAAAGGGCGGTGTGCGCCAGCAAGGCGAGCTGGAAGCGTGGATCGGCCAGCGTTTCAGGGTGGAAGACCTTGGCGGCTACAACCACCAGCACCACAGTCACCGAAAGAGGCAACTGCCGGACAATGACGCGGCCCCGCTCCCCAAGGCGGCCAAAAAAAGCATCCACCCTGTCAGCCAGTTCAGCGCCGGTGCCGCCGCCTGGCCGTAGCTCCGGCCGCACGTCCGGTGCCCGTAAATGACTCATCAGCCTTTTCCCCCGGAGCAGCATGAAGTAAGGCCTCCGGCTGCTTGAAGGGCACTGGTCACAGCCTAACCCGCAGGAAGTGGCCGGACCGAGGCTAGCTCGAGATAATCCCATCTTTACGAGGCACATTTTTCCGCGGTTCATCTTCTCGCGGCGGCGCGGTGGATTCCCTGACCACCAACTGGGTGGCAAGCTCCACACGGTGGGAGTCAAGCTCTTCTCCCCGCGCCTGGCTCAGGACAGCCCGCAGGGCCGCCCTTCCCATTTCGTGCAGCGGCTGGGAAACCGAGGTCAGGGACGGAACGGCATCCTCCGCCAGCGTTGTCCCGTCGAAGCCCACCAGGCTGAGGTCTTCGGGGATGCGGATGCCGTGATGGCGGGCTTCCCGCAGCACGCCAACGGCAACACTGTCGCTGCCGGCAAAGATCGCCGTCGGCCGTTTTGGCAGGGCAATCAGTCGCCTGAGTCCCTCTATGCCGTGATGGGTCCGGAACTTTCCGTGAATGATGTATTCCGGATTCACCTGCACACCGCCGGAGGCCAGGGCGGACATGTAGCCGTGCAGCCGGGCCTGGTTGCACTCGGCCGTCTCATGCCCGCCGAGATAGGCAATGTCCCGGTGCCCGAGTTTGAGCAGGTGCTCCGCGGCAGCCTTGCCGCCTGCCCAGTTGGTGGCGCCGACACTAACAACGTCCGGCGGCGGAGGATTGAGAGGGTCCACCACGGCCACCGGAATGTTCCGCCGCCTGAGGGCTGTCAGCTGGGCCTCGCTGAAATCAGAAGTCACGAGGATCAGCCCTATCCTGCCGTGGGCAACCATCCGTTCGGCCCGCTTTTCCGGGCTCAAACCGGGAACTGCCCCGCTGCTGGAGGTGCTCATGAGGACCTCCACGCCCACGGATGCCGCGTATTCCAGGATCCCATTCAAGACGGCTGTGGAGTAGGCCGGCGTGAAGGCATCAAAGGAGACTTCGACGATTGAGGGCTCGGGGGAGGCGATCCGGCGCTGCATAGGGGACTGGTAGCCGGCGTCCACCAGCGCGGCGAGCACTTTTGCGCGGGTCTCTTCCGCTACGTCTTCGCGGCCATTCACCACCTTGGAGACGGTAGGCGTGGAGACTCCCGTCAGTCTGGCAATGGCTGCCAGGGTCATTTTCTTCGGGGGTGTCGAGAGGGACACAACCAACCGCCTTTCGAAATGTTTCGCGATTAGAAGTCTTGCCTACCGCCGCCCTCACGTCAACTATCGGCGGTAATTTCCGGCAATACGCGGCTTTATGCAGGCTCTTGACCGTGATGGCGATCACTAGTACCTTTACATCGTATCGAACGGTTATCGAAAAGTTTCGAGAGCCGCACTGCAATTCGTTCCCGTCTCGCAGCGGAGATGGGGTTTCAAGCCTGGGAGCCAATGACGCCCCCGAAGGATGAACGGAAGACTAATGAAATTTCTGAAACTGCGTACTGCAGGTACAGCTCTCACAGCCGGTGCGCTGGCCCTTTCCCTCGCCGCCTGCGGCTCGAGCGGTCCGGCCGGCGGCTCCGTGAGCGCCGGCTCTGCGTCAATGTGGGGTCTCACCGGCGGGAACCAGGCATCCCTGCAGAACTCTGTCGATGCCTGGAACAGCGCGCACAGTGACCAGAGCATCAAGGTCGAGTTCTTTGCCAACGATGCTTACAAGACCAAGGTCCGCACTGCGATTGGTGCCGGACAGGGCCCCACCTTCATATACGGCTGGGGCGGCGGCGTGCTCAAGTCCTATGTCGATGCGGGGCAGGTTGAGGACCTGAGTGGGTTCCTCGAGAAGAATCCGCAGGTGAAGGACCGTTACCTTCCGGCCGTGCTGAAGAACGGTGAGATCAACGGCAAGGCGTACGCCGTCCCCAACAACAACGCCCAGCCCGTGGTGCTGTACTACAACAAGGAAGTCTTCGAGAAGGTGGGCGCACAGCCGCCCAAGACCTGGGACGAGCTGATGGCACTGGTGCCCAAGTTCAAGGCCGCGGGCATTGCCCCGTTTTCGCTGGCCGGCCAGTCGAAGTGGCCGAACCTGATGTGGCTCGAATACCTGGTTGAGCGCATCGGCGGCCCTGAAGTCTTCGCAAACATCGCCGCAAACAAGCCCAATGCCTGGTCTGACCCGGCCGTCACGGAGGCGCTGACCAAGATCCAGGAACTGGTCGATGCCGGCGGGTTCATCAACGGCTTCTCCTCCATCGCCGCCGACAGCAGCGCGGACCAGGCCCTCCTGTACACGGGCAAGGCTGCCATGATCCTGCAGGGCGGCTGGATCTACCAGGGCATGAAGAAGGACGCCGGGAACTTTGTGAGCAGCGGCAAGCTCGGCTTCACCTCGTTCCCCACCGTCTCCGGCGGCAAGGGTGACCCGGGCAACGTCGTCGGCAACCCCTCCAACTTCTGGTCAGTGTCCTCCAAGGCCACCGACGCCCAGAAGGAAGCGGCACTGAACTACATCAAGGACGGCATGTTCACTGAAAAGAACACGCAGGACCTGATCGACTCCGGTGCCGTGCCGGTGGTCAAGGGCATCGAGTCCAAGCTGGAGGCATCCCCGGACAAGGACTTCCTGACCTTCGCCTATGGCCTGGCCAAGGACGCGCCGACGTTCACCATGTCCTGGGACCAGGCACTTAGCCCCGCCCAGGGAGACGCCATGCTCTCGAACCTGGACCAGATCTTCCTGAAGAAGATCACCCCCCAGCAGTTTGTGGACACCATGAACGCGACGGTGGAGAAGTAACCGTGGCTTCGATTACAAGCACCTCCCGGCGGACCCTGAGCAGGCGAAGCCTGAGCAAGGGTCCGTCGGGGTGGCTCGTCGCGCCGGCACTGGTTTTCTTTCTGGTCTTCGCCGTAATCCCGCTGGCCGGGGTTCTGTTCCTCAGCTTCACCAGCTGGGACGGCCTGGGTGAAATCAGACTGGATGGCGTCGGCAGCTGGGCCTCCGTCCTCACCGATCCGGTGACCGGCAACGCGTTGCTTGTCACCGCCAAGATCATCGTCTATTCGTTCGTTGTCCAGGCGCCCATCAGCCTGCTGCTGGGCGTCTTCACCTCGGGCGCGCAAAAGTACCGGGCGGCCCTTGCGGTGCTGTACTTCGTGCCACTGCTGCTCTCGTCCGCAGCTGTCGCGATCGCATTCAAGGCCCTCCTGGACCCCAACTTCGGGATGGGGCCGGGGCTGGGCATCCCCGCCCTCGCCCAGGACTGGCTCGGCAATTCGGACCTCGTGCTGTTCGTGGTGGTGTTCGTGATCGCCTGGCAGTTCGTTCCCTTCCACACCCTTATCTATCAAGGCGGTGTCCGCCAGATCCCCGCCTCGCTGTATGAGGCGGCACAGATCGACGGGGCAGGCCGGGTCAAGCAGTTCTTCCACGTCACCCTGCCGCAGCTGAAGTACACCATGATCACTTCCTCCACACTGATGGTCGTGGGATCCCTTGCCTACTTCGACCTGGTCTTCGTCCTGACAGCCGGCGGTCCCGGCTATTCGACCCGCCTGCTTCCGCTGCACATGTACCTCACCGGCTTCAAAGCCAACGACATGGGCGCGGCCAGCGCGCTGGGCGTCATCCTGGTCGTCATCGGCCTGGTCCTGGCCCTCTTCCTGCAGCGGCTCGGCGGACGCAACCGCAGCGCAAGCCAACTCGAAGGAGCCTGACATGGCCTCAACCACTGAGCTCGCAGTTCCTCCCGTGGCCCCGGCCACGAGGCGGCAGCCCGCACCGCGCGGCGGCAAGGGCCCCGGCCGGCGTCCCAATCTCATCGGGTCGCTCGGGGGGTGGATCTGGCTCGCAGTGATCATCCTGCCCGTCTACTACGTCATCATCACCAGCCTGAAGGACCAGGCCGGGTTCTTCACAACCAACCCGATGATGCCGCCCACCGAGCCGACGCTGGACAACTACAAGCTTGTCCTGGAAAAGGATTTCGCGAAGTACTTCGCCAACAGCCTGATCGTCACTGCCGGCAGTGTGATTCCCGCCCTGCTGGTCTCCTTCATGGCCGCGTATGCAATCGTGCGTGGCAGCGGCTGGTTCATCACCTCCACCAGCAAGCTGTTCCTGCTGGGCCTGGCCATCCCGCTGCACGCCACGATCATCCCGATCTACTGGATGATCACCCGTGCCCACATGTACGACACCCTCCTGGCGCTGATCCTGCCCTCGATCGCTTTCGCCATCCCCATCTCGGTACTGATCCTGTCCAACTTCATGCGGGATGTTCCCAATGACCTGTTCGAATCCATGCGGCTGGACGGATGCAGCGACTGGACCATGATGTGGCGCCTTGCGCTGCCGCTGATGCGCCCCGCGGTGGTGACGGTGGGCATCTACAACGCCCTGCACGTCTGGAACGGCTTCTTGTTCCCGCTCATCCTGACCCAGAGCCCTTCCACCCGCGTGCTGCCGCTCTCCCTGTGGACTTTCCAGGACGAGTTCACCGCCAACATCCCCGCAGTGCTGGCCTCCGTGGTCCTCGCCACGCTGCCGCTGCTGGTGCTCTACGTGATGGCCCGCCGCCAGCTGCTCAGCGGCCTGACCGCCGGATTCAGCAAGTGAGCAGCTCCGCAACTGAGCCGAAGAATGAAAGGAACAAACCAATGAGTGACCGTAAGCCCCTGCGCGTCGGGATGGTGGGCTACGCCTTCATGGGCGCCGCGCACTCCCACGCCTGGCGGACGGCCCCGCGCTTCTTCGACCTGCCGCTTCAGCCGGAGCTGTCCGCGGTGGCCGGCCGGAACGCCGAGGGCGTCCGGACCGCTGCCGGCAAATACGGCTGGGACGGCGTCGAAACCGACTGGCGCAGGCTGATCGAGCGGGACGACATCGACCTGATCGACATCTGCACCCCCGGCAACACCCACGCCGAGATCGCCATCGCGGCACTGGAAGCGGGCAAGCACGTGCTGTGCGAGAAGCCGCTCGCCAACTCCGTGGAGGAGGCCGAATTGATGACCGCGGCCGCGGACTCGGCAGCAGCCCGCGGTGTGTATTCGATGTGCGGCTTCAGCTACCGCCGCACCCCTGCACTGGCCCTCGCCAAGCGAATGGTCGACGCCGGGCGGCTGGGACAGATCCGCCATGTCCGCGCCCAGTACCTCCAGGACTGGCTCAGCGACGCCAATGCCCCGCTCACCTGGCGGCTGGACAAGGCAATGTCCGGATCCGGTTCACTCGGGGACATCGGCGCCCACAGCATCGATGCCGCCCAGTGGATCACCGGCCGCCGGATCACCGGGGTCTCCGCCCTGCTCGAGACCTTCGTCAAGGAACGCCCCGTGGGCGGGGACTTCGTGGGCCTCGGCGGGCACGGCGCCACCGGCGAGGACGTGGAGCTGGGTTCCGTCACTGTTGATGACGCGGCAATCTTCAGCGCCCGCTTCGAGGGCGGCACTTCCGACGGCGGCGTTTCCGACGGCGGCGCTTCCGATGACGGGCCTATTGGAGTGTTCGAAGCCACCCGCTTCGCCCTGGGCAGGAAGAACGCCATGCGTCTTGAACTCAACGGCACCAAGGGGTCGCTGGCGTTCGACTTCGAGGACATGAACTCCCTGTCCTTCTACGACGCCGCCCAAGAGCCCGACGCCGGCTTCCGCCGGATCCAGGTCACCGAACCGGAACACCCCTACACCGGTAACTGGTGGCCCGTCGGCCACGGCCTCGGCTACGAGCACGTCTTCACCCATCAGGTGGTGGACTTCGTCAACGCGATCAGCGAGGGCCGCCAGCCATCGCCGTCGTTCGCCGAGGCACTGCAGGTGCAAAAGGTACTGGCCGCCGTGGAAGCCAGCGCCACCGACGACAGCCGCTGGCAGAAGGTGCAGCCATGACCCGTCCCATCACCCTTTTTACCGGCCAGTGGGCCGACCTGCCCTTCGAAGAGGTGGCCCGGCTCGCGGGCGAGTGGGGCTTCGACGGCCTGGAAATCGCCTGCTGGGGCGACCACCTGGACCCGGAGCGCGCCGTCGAGGACGATGCCTACCTGCAGGGAAAACTCGACATCCTCGACAAACACAGCCTCAAAGTCCACGCCATCGCCAACCACCTCACCGGCCAGGCGGTGTGCGATGACCCCATCGACGAACGGCACCGGGACATCCTCTCCCCCACGGTCTGGGGCGACGGTGATCCCGACGGCGTCCGCGCCCGGGCTGCCGACGCCATGAAGACAACAGCACGGGCAGCCGCCAGGCTGGGCGTCAAGACCGTCACCGGCTTCACCGGTTCGTCGATCTGGAAATGCGTGGCCATGTTCCCACCCGCCTCGGATGCCATGATCGAACGCGGCTACAGGGACTTCGCCGAGCGCTGGAATCCGATCATCGACGTCTTCGACGAGGTCGGGGTCCGGTTCGCTCTCGAGGTTCATCCCTCCGAAATTGCCTACGACTACTGGACCGCCAAGCGCACTCTGGAGGCCATCGGCCACCGGGAAAACTTCGGCCTGAACTTCGACCCTTCCCACTTCATCTGGCAGGACCTGGACCCGGTGATGTTCCTGCAGGACTTCGCCGACAAGATCTTCCACGTGCATGTGAAGGAGTCGGTCCGCCAGCTCAACGGCCGCAACGGCCGGCTCGGCTCGCACCTGCCCTGGGCGGACCCGCGCCGCGGCTGGGACTTCGTCACCGCAGGACACGGCGACGTCAAATGGGAACCGATCTTCCGCACGCTGAACGCGATCGGCTATGACGGCCCCACCAGCATCGAATGGGAAGACGCCGGCATGGACCGGCTCGTGGGCGCACCCCAGGCTCTGGCCATGGTGAAAGACCTTGCTGCCATCAGCCCGCCCGCCGCTGCCTTCGACGCGGCCTTCAGCACCCGCTGAGCTGTATCAGAGAATCCAACGCCTCACCCGACGAGACTGCAAGGAAACCATGACAAGCGAGAACAAGACCGCCCTGGTGGTGCGCGGAGGCTGGGACGGACACCAGCCCATTGAGGCCACCGAGCTGTTCATCCCATACCTGAAAGAGCAAGGCTACGAGGTGCGGGTGGAGGAATCACCCAAAATCTATGCCGATGCCCAATACATGGCCGGCGTGGACCTGATCGTCCAGTGCATGACCATGTCCACCATCGAAAAAGACGAGTTCGAGGGCCTGCGGACCGCCGTCGAGAACGGTACCGGCCTGGCCGGCTGGCACGGCGGGATCGCGGACTCCTACCGCAACAGCTCTGACTACCTGCACCTGATCGGCGGACAGTTCGCCTGCCACCCGGGCAAGCACCCGGACGAGCGCAAGGGTGAGCAGGCGGACAACTATGTTCCCTACACCGTGAACATGCTGCCCGCAGCGGAACAACACCCCATCACCGAGGGCATCGGCGACTTCGACCTCGTCACCGAACAATACTGGGTCCTGGCCGACGACTACATCGACGTCCTGGCCACCACCACCCAAAAGGTACGCGAATGGGACCCGTGGAACCGTGAAGTCACCTCGCCTGCCATCTGGACCCGCCAGTGGGGCAAGGGGCGTATCTTCGTCGCCACGCCCGGGCACCGCGTGGAAATTCTCCAGGACACCAACGTCCGCACAATCATCGAAAGGGGCATGCTGTGGGCAACTCGCTAGACGCAGGAGAGCACACACGAGTAGGAATCATCGGCTGCGGCAAAATTGTTGAGCAGTACCTGGCCGGCTTCCGCCGCCTTCAGGACCTCATCAGCCTCGTGGCCGTCGCAGACCTGGACCCTGCACGCGCGCAGGCGGTCGCCGACGACTACGAGGGCGTCCGCGCCCTCACAGTCGAGGAGCTCCTGGCGGCAGACGACGTCGAACTCGTGCTGAACCTGACCATCCCCGCTGCCCATGCCGACGTCGCCCTCAAAGCCATCGCCGCCGGAAAGAGCGTCTACGGCGAAAAGCCGCTGGCAGCGACAACCGCGGAGGCACGGGAAGTGCTTGAGGCCGCCGAGGCGGCCGGCGTCCTGGTCGGATGTGCTCCGGACACAGTGCTGGGTACCGGAATCCAGACAGCCCGCAAGGCAATCGACGACGGCCTGATCGGCCGTCCCATCTCCGCCACCGCCACTATGGTCACTCCGGGCCACGAACGCTGGCACCCCAACCCCGACTTCTACTACCAGCCCGGCGGCGGCCCCCTGCTGGACATGGGCCCATACTACGTTTCGGCCCTGGTCACCCTGCTGGGACCCGTCGTTTCCGTAATGGGCGCCGCCAGCCATACGCGCTCAGAACGCACCATCGGCTCAGGTCCCCGTGAGGGCGAAACCGTTCCCGTGACCACCGACACCCACGTCACCGGCGTGCTGGTTCACGCCTCAGGAGCACTGTCCACGCTGGTGATGAGCTTCGACGCCGTCAAAACCAAGAGCCCCAATATCGAGATCCACGGCGAGCTCGGCTCACTTGCCGTGCCGGACCCCAACCACTTCGACGGCGACGTGCAGTTGTTCGCGCTGGGCGCCGAGGACTGGCAGACGCTACCCGTTTCGGCCGGTTACGTAGATTCCGGCAGGGGGTTCGGGATCGCGGACCTCGCCGGCACTCCACCGGGGTCCGAGCCGCGCGCCGGTGGACTGCTTGCCTACCACGCCCTCGAGGTGATGGAGTCCGTGCTCGCCTCGGCCAAGAGCGGCGCCGCTGTGAAGATTCACAGCACAGCGGCACGTCCTGAGGCCGTGGAACTGACTACCCTGGCAGCCCAGGTCGCGGAGGCCAGCTCGTAGGGCTGGAAGCTGGTTGCGCCCGATTCGGCGGCGGCGGTATTTCCGCCGCCGCCTTATTCGTCGTGAGGCGGGCCGTGGCCACTCCGCTGGCCGTTTTCGCGCAGGCTGGAGGGAGTTCCGATTGCTCCCGGTAGCGGCGGTGCGGTGGAGCGGTAGGTGTGGCCGGTGGGCGTGGTGATTTCGAAGGTATGTCGCGGCCCTGGCCTGGGCTGTGCCGCCCAGCCGGGAAGTTCTTTGGTGTGGTTGCAGGCTTCACAGAGACCCGCGCCGTTGGCAAGGGATGTTGGACCATCGTTGTGCCAAGGGATGATGTGGTCGTGGTGGCGGATGGGGGCGTCGCAGTAGGGTGTGCGGCAGGTGTCGTCGCGGATTTGGATGAAACGGCGCAGCGGTGCGGGGAAGAGCCGCCTGCGCGAGTCCATGGCGACGAGGTCACCGGTCTCCGCGGCGGTGTAGAGTCGGCGGAGCCAAACCTTCAGCTCCTCAGCTCCCTTGGCCTGTTCGCTAGTCACCAGGTCCCTGCCCCAGGCGGCGGGGACGGTGCCGTAGCCGGTCAGGCGGGCTGGTTCGCTGTCGCCCTGCAGTAGGGTGCGGTCGGTCATGACGAGGTTGAGCTCTATCCCGCTGATTCCGCCGGGGGTGCCGGTGGTCCAGTGGACGAGGGTGTCGGCTTTGATCTGGTTCAGCGTGCGCGGGTCTCCGGCGGCTTTGAGGGTTTCGGCGTTCCGGGTGAGGGCCGTGTACACGGCGACTCCCTGGTTGGCGGGAAGCAGCACGGTGAAATAGGTCATGCAGTCGGGGGCCGGGCGCAGGCTGACGGACCGCTCGGAGGCGGCGTGGCTCGCGCGTTGGGTGACCGATCGCGGGTCCCTGCGGGTGGCGGCGGCTTTTACAGCGGCGATGACGGCGCGGGTCCCGACCCCGGTGAAGGTTCCGGTGTCGGCCGCGAGTTCCTCATCGACCGCGGTCCGGTCTTCCACAGTCAGGCAGGCCGTCTCCTTCACGAAATACATGGCGCGCTCTTCGTTCAGCTGCCCGGTGTCCAGCGCGCCTAGGGTGTGCGGCATTTCGACGACCAGAGCTTTGGACATCCCGAGCAGCCGGCCTCCGCGGTTCGGGGACTCACCCCGGGCCAGCGCGATCTGCTCGGCCGCGCCCAGGCCCGGGTCTTTGCCGCGATCTTTACCCAGGTCCTCGGCGGCCAGTGTCCGATCCGCGTAGGTCCCAGCCTCCGTTTGTTCCAGGCGGAGCCGGGCCTCGAAGGTCACCGAAAGCCGTGCCTGTTGCCCGGCCGCCCAGCTTTTGACGTTCTCGTACGCTCGGACTTGGTCGATCAGGCCGGCGTTGTCGGCGGTGAGGTCAGCCGCCGGGAGAAACCAGCCCCAGGGTGCAGCAGCGCTCCAGAGAACGCCGTCGTCAAAGAGGTCGTCGAAAGGACGGTCGGCAAACAGGGCCTCGGGAAACGGGTCTTCCGGAAACGACGCCGGGTAAACGGCGTCGGGATCATCGTCATACGGCAACCCGTCGTCCGCAAACCGATTATCGGGCAACGCAGCGAAGTGAAAATCAGCGTCAGGGAACGCAGCAGCCTGCTGGACGCCGCCATGCGGCACCGCTGCCAGAGCCAGCTCCGATTCCCCAACAACATCCATAAACACAGTCTGCCAAGGGGGTGCGACATTAAAGTGCCGGTCGGGCACCAGATTGAGGCGGATCCAAAAACATTTTTTGGATCCGCCCGAGAACGGAAACTGGGTAGCAGCACAGGGCGTTCCCAGGCCTGAGAACGCCCTATGCTGCTACTTAGTTGGGCTGGCAGGAAGACGTCTCGACAAGCTCAACCAACAGAGGAAGGCTCAGCCAGCGCTTGCCACCTTGTGCTGGTCCACCTTGTACTGCTCAAGGATGGCAGGGCGGAAGTCGGGCTCAGGGTTGCCGTCCAGCGCTAGATTCCAGTCCGGCCGCTCCCCTGTCAGCGCCCACGCCGCCTGCACGGCAGCTCCGCGGGCCACGTACTCGCCGGGACTGGGAACCAGTACGGGCAGGTCGAAAACCTGGGCGGCGATCCGCTGGACCGCAGGGTTCTGCACTGCGCCGCCGATCAGCAGGAGGCGCTCGGCAGGATGACCCAGAGCTCGAAGGGCGTCCAGACCTCCGGCCAGCCCGCACAGCATCCCTTCGACGGCGGCCCGCGCAATGTTGCTGCGCGTGGTCGAGGCGATGGTCAGCCCGGAGAAGCTGGCCGTGGCGTGCGGCAGGTTGGGTGTCCTTTCCCCCTCGAAGTACGGGACCAGCACCACTCCACCGGCCCCCGGTTCAGCCTCAAGGGCCAGCCGAGACAGCTCGTCGAAGTCCACACCCAGCAACCCGGCGATAGATGTCAGCACCCGCGCTGCGTTGAGGGTCACGGCAATCGGCAGGAACAGGCCGCTCGCGTCGGCAAAGCCCGCCACCGTCCCACTGGGGTCACCGATGGGCTCATCGGAGACGGCGAACACCGTCCCGCTGGTGCCCACGGACACGACGACGTCACCCGCCCGGGCGTCCAGGCCCAGTGCCGCTGCGGCATTGTCCCCGGCACCGGCGCCAAGCAAAATCGGCTGCCCGGCAATGTCGGCGTGGACGGCGCCGGGCGAAGCGCCGGGCTCCAGGACCCGCGGCAGGATCACGGCACCGCCAGCGTCGCCAACCCCGCGACCGGCCTCGATCGCATCCCGGCCGAATGCGAGCCGGAACAGCTCGAGGTCGTATTCACCGGTGGCGGGGTTCCAGTAACCCGTGCCGCTAACATCGGAGCGGTCCGTGGTGAGCTGCTCCAGATCGGGCCCGAGCGGGCTGGCGTCCGCGGGGCCGTAGCCCCGCAGACGCCAGGTCAGCCAGTCATGCGGAAGCACGACGGCGGCCACCCGGCCGGCAATGTCCGGCTCGTTATCGCGCACCCACCGGATCTTGGTGACGGTGAAGGAGGCCACCGGTACCAAGCCCGTCCGCTTCGCGTAGTCCTCGGCGCCCACTTCTTCGGTAAGGTCCGCGGCGGCTTCTGCCGAGCGGGTGTCGTTCCAGAGCAGCGCCGGCCGCAGCACGTTGCCGTCCCGGCCCAGCAGCACCATGCCGTGCTGCTGGCCCCCCACGGAAAGCGCGCTGACCCCGGCAAGTCCCCCGGCGTCGTCGAACGCTTCGGACAACGCCCGCCACCAGTGGTCCGGGTGGACCTCCGTGCCGTCCGGATGGCCGGCACGGCCCTCCCGGACCAGGGCGCCGGTATCCGCATCCAGCACCACCACTTTGCAGCTTTGGGTCGAGGAATCGACACCGGCAACCAATGACACAGGAACAGCCGTTGACATAGGAGCAGCCACCGCAGTACTAGCGGGCGCCGAGCAGGTGCTCGATGAAAAGCTGCTGGAGCTTCACGAAACCGAAGCCCTTGCCGCCGAAGTAGGCGTCGGCGTCGAAATCCTCGTAGGACGAGCGGTCGGCGAGGAGCTGCTCGTAGCCTTCGCCCGGGTTCAGGGTGGGGACGTTGATCTCGGAAATCCGCGACGCCTCCAGGGCAGCCTGCACCTCGGGGTCGGTACGGAAGGCCTTGGCGCGCTCCTTGAGCAGCAGGTAGGTCTGCATGTTGGCGGCCGCGGAATCCCAGACGCCGTTGATGTCCTCGGTCCGGCTGGGCTTGTAGTCGAAGTGGCGCGGGCCGTTGTAGGCAGGCCCGCCCTGCGGGCCTCCGTTTTCCAGCAGGTCAACCAGGGAGAAGGCGTTCTGCAGGTCGCCGTGGCCGAACACCAGGTCCTGGTCGAACTTGATGCTGCGCTGGCCGTTGAGGTCGATGTGGAAGAGCTTCCCCTGGTACAGCGCCTGCGCGATGCCGTGGGTGAAGTTCAGCCCGGCCATCTGCTCGTGGCCGGTTTCGGGGTTGATGCCCACAAGCTCCGGCCGCTCGAGGGTCTCGATGAACGCCAGGGCGTGGCCCAGGGTGGGCAGCAGGATGTCGCCGCGCGGTTCGTTGGGTTTGGGCTCGATCGCGAAGCGGATGTTGTAGCCCTTGTCCGTCACGTAGTCGCCCAGCAGGTTCACGGCCTCGCGGTAGCGCTCGAGGGCACCGCGGATGTCCTTTGCGGCGTCGTACTCGCTGCCTTCACGCCCGCCCCACATCACGAAGGTCTCGGCGCCGAGCTCAGCTGCCAGGTCGATGTTCTCCAGGACCTTGCGGAGGGCGAAGCGGCGCACACCGCGGTCGTTGCTGGTGAAACCGCCGTCCTTGAAGACCGGGTGGCTGAACAGGTTGGTGGTGATCATGGGTACCACCATGCCGGTGGCCTTCAGCGCGCCGGTCAGTCGGTCGATCTCCCGCTGGCGGTCAGCCGCGGAGCAGCCGAACGGGAACAGGTCGTTGTCGTGGAAGGTGATGCCGTAGGCGCCCAGATCGCTGAGCCGGTTGATGGCTTCCACTGTGTCCAGCGGCGGGCGGGTAGCAGAACCGAACTGGTCCTGGGCCTCCCAGCCGACGGTCCACAGGCCGAAGGAAAACTTGTCGTCGCGCGTGGGCTGAATCGCCATTGAGTGCTCCCGTTTGGTTTGGAGGGACCTGCCCCTAAAGAAGGAAAGCGTAGATCCTGAATATGTTCCACAAACAAACATATTCATTTTTCGCAGCCTGTCAACAGTTCTTCCGGAACTAAATGCGCAGTCTCAATCTGCGGAAACATCTATCGTCAGGCCGCCCTTGATGTTATGTTCTCCGCAACACCAAACGAAGGGCAGGCAATGGTCAGCGAAGCAGGAACTGAGCTGCACACCGCGGGGCACAACTGGGCGGGCAACCTCAGGTACGCCGCCGCCGAGGTGCTCGAGCCAACCACAGTGGCGGAACTTCAGGACCTGGTGGCCGGCGCGACCAGGCTTCGCGCCCTCGGTTCGCGGCACTCCTTCAACCGCATCGCCGACACCGCCGGCACCCTGGTCTCGCTCGAGCGCCTCGCGCCGGCCATCGAGGTGGACCCCGCCGCGATGACGGTGACCGTGAGCGGCGGCACACGCTATGGGACCCTTGCCGCCGAGCTGCAGCGGCAGGGCTACGCGCTGCACAACCTGGCGTCCCTCCCCCACATCTCGGTGGCCGGGGCCGTCGCCACCGCCACCCACGGATCAGGTGACCGAAACGGCAACCTGGCCACCGCCGTCGCTGGCCTTGAACTGGTGACCGCCGACGGCGGGGTCCTCACCGTGCGCCGCGGGGAACCCGACTTTGACGGCATGGTGGTGAACCTCGGCGCCCTGGGCGTCGTGAGCAGCCTGACCCTGGACATCGAACCGACGTTTCCGGTCTCGCAGACGGTGTTCGAGGACCTTGGCTGGGACCAGGTTCTGGAGAATTTCGACGGCGTCACCTCCTCCGCGTACAGCGTCAGCCTGTTCACCGACTGGAGCGGGGACCGTATCGGCCAGGCCTGGCTGAAGTCCCGGCCAGTACCGGCCGAGGCCATAGCCGAACGCGCCGGCTTCTTCGGCGGCAGCCCGGCCAAAGAACCGAGGCATCCCATCGCCGGCGTGCCCGGAACCACCTGCACGCAGCAACTCGGCGTGCCCGGTCCATGGTCGGACAGGCTGGCCCACTTCCGGATGGAATTCACCCCGAGCAAGGGCGACGAGCTGCAGAGCGAGTACCTCGTCCCCCGCGAACACGCCGTGGACGCCATCCAGGTTATGCGCCGGCTGTCCCACCTGGTGACTCCGCTGCTGCTGGTCTCGGAGATCCGCACCATGGCTGCGGACAGCCTGTGGCTGAGCCCGAACTACGGCACTGACAGCGTTGGCCTGCACCTCACCTGGCGGCAGGACCAGCCCGCCGTCGAGGCCGTGCTCCCCGTGATCGAGGCGGAGCTGGCGCCCTTCGGCGCCCGGCCCCACTGGGGCAAGCTGTTCGACGGCGACGCCTCCCGCCTCGCGCCGCTTTACCCCCGCTTCGCAGATTACAAGGCCCTCGCGGACCGCCTGGATCCGGAGGGGAAGTTCCGCAACGATTTCCTCGACACCAAGGTTTTCGGCAGCTGATATTGTTCCGATGATGTCTTCCCCTCGCCGACGGGCCGCCCCGACCACCCGGCCCAGCGAGTTGGACCCCTCCCGGCGGAACAACCTGGCGCTGATTACGTCCCTGGTCCACCATCACCGTGTCCTCAGCCGTGCGCAGCTGACGAAGACGACCGGGCTGAACAGGTCAACGGTCGGAACCCTGATCGGACAGCTGGTTGCGCTCGGCCTCGTCTATGAAACCGCCCCCACCGGCGAAGCCCAGGTGGGCCGGCCGAGCCCCGAGGTGCGTCCGAGCCCCTCGATTGCGGCGCTCGCGGTCTACCCGGAGATCGACGCGGTCACCATTGGCCTGGTCAACCTCGGGGGCATCGTCCAGAAGAAGATCCGGTTCGCCACCGAACGGATTCCCAGTGCACGGGAGGCGGTCAATATAGCCGCTGCCGTGATCGAGGGGATGCGCACGGAGCTGGAGCACTCCTACCGGATCACCGGCATCGGTGTGGCGGTGCCGGGCCTGGTGAACCCCGACGACGGGACGGTGCGCCACGCGCCGCACCTGGGTTGGCGGGACGAGCCTGTGGCCCGGATGCTGGGCGAGGCCACCGGCTACGCTTGCCAGGCCGCCAACGACGCCTCGCTCGCCGCCGAGGCGGAACTGATTTTCGGGGCCGGCGCAGGGCGGGACAACCTCGTGTACCTCAACGGCGGGGCCAGCGGCGTCGGCGGGGGAATCATTTCCAACGGCATGCTGCTCCGCGGGGCATCCGGCTACGCGGGGGAACTGGGCCACACCTTCGTCCGCACCTCCGGCAAACAGTGCCACTGCGGAGCCGTTGGCTGCCTGGAAACCGAAGTGTCCCAGGGCCGGCTCTTTGGTTTGCTGGGCCTCACCGGCGGCGACGCCTCCCAGTTGGAGCAGGCCCTCCGCGCGTCAGGCAGCCCTGCTGTCGCCGAAGAGATCTCCCGGCAGCTGGGCTTCCTGGCCATCGCACTCCGGAACGCCGTCAACACCTTCAACCCGGAGGTGATCATCCTCGACGGCTTCCTAGGGGTGCTCTACGCCCTCGAGCCGTCCACGCTCGATGACCTGCTGCTGTCCCAGGCTCTGGATGGCCCGGCCGCCCAGGCCAGGGTGCACCCCGCGGCGCTCGGCTCCAACCTGATGATGATCGGCGCGGCGGAACTGGGATTCGCCCGGTTCCTGGCGGACCCCACCGGCTTCGGGGCGGCCCTCACGGCATAAGCCTGTTCACGGCAGAGGCCGGCTTAACGGCAGAAGGCACCGGGTGCCCCTGTTGGGACGCACCCGGTGCCCTGCACCCACCTGACTTATAGGAACGCCAGGCTACTACCGGCCGAACACCACCTCGTAGGTCCGGGTCTGGCTTCCGTCTTCGCTCTTGACGGTGACCACGGCGGTTCCCGTCTGCCTGTCAGCTGGCTGCACGGTGACCGTCGCGTACGGGTCTGCTGCGGTGGCCGTGACCTCCTGCCGCCCTCCCTGAGCCTCAGACCGGTAGGCGGTGACGTCCGGGTCGAAGCCGGCCAGCGGCTGGCCGTTGACGGAAATCCGGGTTGCGGCGGCGTCGGAGGACTGGCCCGGAGCCGAGGCCAAAACCTGGACCTCGCTGACCGTCATGTGGGTGTTGGTGCGGGCAGTGAGCACCACACGCACGTCCTTGGTGTCCACGTTAGCCACCGGAACCGTGACCGCCGGGGCGGGGCTGCCGCCGGGGACCGGCACCACAGCACCGGCGTTCTTCCACGTGCCGTCGACCGCCCTGGTCTGAACCTGCAGGCTCTGGGCGTAGCTGTCGGTGGATCCGTCGCGGTAGAAGTGGACCTTCACGCCGGTCACCGTCTTCTGCTGTGCCAGAGAGACAGTAAGGGAGTCGGTGGTGTTCTTGGTGCCCGACTTCCAGTTGGACCAGGCCTTGTCCGTCAGGTTGCCGTTGCCCAGTCCGGCCGTGCCGTACCCCGGCTCGGTGAAGGAGGCGCTGAACGTGGCACCGCCGTCGTCGGCCACGTTGTCTGCCGTTCCCGCCGTGACCTGGACGCGAACGGTGGCCGGCAGCGTCCGGCCGTCGGCGGCGTCAGCCGTGCCCGCCACACTGGCCACGCCTGTCTCGGTGAAAGCGGGAGCCGCGTCCCAGATTACCGGCCGCTCCACCTTGCTGCCGCCGGCAGTCAGCGCGGTCACGGTAGCGGGCAGGGCGGGCGTCCCACCAACGTAGGTCTTGGCCTTCGCCGGGAGCGTCGCCACCAGGGTGTCGACGGTGACCTTGGCCGTCACCGGATGGGCCGCCCCCAGGACGTCCGTCGCCGTTCCGCGCACCTCGACGGTTCCGGACTTGCTCCACCGGCTCTCCGGTGGCATCGCCCAGGTCACCGGCAGTTCGCCGCGGGCGCCACCGCGGTAGACGGGGACCACCGTGGCGGGCAGCTGCGGCGTGGTCCCGGGCACCGTGAAGGCTGTGGCGTTCTGGAATCCCTGGACAGTTTCATCGATGACCCGCCACCGCTGGTTCTCACCGGAGTTGGCGGTCCACAGCGTCACCGGCGACCCGTCCGCGGTGGCATGACCGCCAACCTCGAGGAGCCGGCCGGTGGCCGCATTGACGAACGTGTACGTGCCGTCGCCGGTGGTGGACATGGTCCACTGCGAGGGCTCGGCCGGCGTTGCCTCCGCCGGCACCAGCTCGGGCGTTCCGTCGACGACGGCGAGCTGCCGCCCGCCGTCGGCCGTTTCAATGGCGTAGCGGGCACGGCTGCTGTTTTCGCCGCTGAGGCGGCGGATGTTCCACAGCTGGTCCGCGCCGGCGCCGGAACGGATGACGGCGGCGCTGCCGGTTCCCTGGGTAAGGGACTTTCCGCTTTCCACACCCTTGAGGCTGTAGACGTGGTCCGCCTGCACGAGGGCGGCGTCCTTCGCCACGCCGTGCACACCGTTGACCAGGAATGTCGTGACGGACTCGGCGGGCACCGTGAGGACCGCCGTGCGGTCCTTTCCGACGGCGACCGGCTCGCCCTCCACCAGCGCGCCGGACGCGTCGCTGGTCACCGGCGTCACGGTGGCGTTTCCCTGGACGGCTCCGAATCCGGAGAGGTCCAGGGCCACGGGTCGCTGCTGCTTGCTGTCGTTCACGTGCACCACGGTGGCGCCGGAGTCCGAGACCGCGGCTGCGCTGTTCAGGTCGTTCACGGTAACCAGGCGGTCCCCGGGCTTGATGAAGTGTGTGAAGTTCCGCGCGGTGTTGTATTTGGTGTTCGTGTAGATCGGGCAGCTTTCGAGGGTGTCCCCGGCGGCACAGTCGAACGGCAACTGGATCTCGCCCCAGTTGGAGCCGATGGCGCTTTCGCCGCCCGGCTTCATGTTGTTGTAGTCCTCAACGGGCTGCCAGAACACCCAGGCCTCGGGCTCCAGCTCGCGGAGGTCATTGACCATGTGCTGGGCCAGGCCAAGGCCGGGCTGCATACTCGTGAAGTTCTGCCCGTCCATCCACGAGCCACCGGTCTCGCTCATCCAGAGCGGCTTGTCCTCGCCCTTAGCGATGTCCCGGACGGATGTCCGCTGCCCGGTCCCGTAGGTGTGGACGTTGAGCTGTGCGACGTTCTCCTTGGCTTCTGCGGAGTAACTGTTCCAGTTGTTGGCGAACGTCGAGGGGTTGGTCTCGTCCATGGCGCTGATGACGGCGCCGGTGTCCGCGCTGGCCAAGGCCTTGGCCAGCGACTGAACCACCTTCTGCTGCAGTTCGGGGCCCATGTGGGCGCCTTCCTGCCGGCCGCCGACGGGCTGTCCGGACGCGTTGAGGCTGGTTCCCCAGTACGGCGTGTTCGGTTCGTTCATGGGATCGATCGTGTCGATCTTGATGCCGTGGGCCTTTTCAAGCTGCTTGACGACGCCCACCAGATAGGACGAGAAATCGTCAACGCTTTCGGTCCGCAGCTGGTCCTGCGAGGAGTTGAAGCCGCCCGAAACGTAGCCGCTGACCGTCTGGAACCACGGCGGGGAGTTGCTGAAGGCCTCCCAGTGCGTGACGTCGTTCTTGATCCGGTCCACCCACCAGCGCTGCGTCTGGTCGGCGTCGAGGTTCCAGTGCTCCGGGTTCGCCGGATCCCACCAGTCCTTATCCTCCCGCGTGGTGCCGGCGGGCGCCTTCCACCAGCCCTCGACGGCGCCGCCGGCACGGAGGTAGTCCTTCACGTCGGGGGCGTTGCCGCCACCGACGTTGTACCGCGCGATGTTGAGGTTCAGCCCGTCGTCGCCAAAAACCATGTCCGCGAGCTTGTTGCGGACTTCGTCCGGATAGTCACCGGTGGCGTTGGCGAACCAGACCAGGCTGGTGCCCCAGCCTTCGAAGGCCTCGCCCTGGTAGGACGGGTCCGGCCGCACCGTCACGGCGCCCGCCGGCACGGTTTCATCGGCTGGCTTGGCCGGTGCCGGTGCGGCGAGCGCGGGGCCGGCCACGAGCCCTGCGGAGAAGACCGCCGCGGTAACGCCGGCGGCGGTCACGGCCCAGGGCCGTCTGGATCTGTTCGTCATTGAATTCCCTTCGGTGCGGTGATGCTGCTGATCTCTGGGGACTGCTGCTTTATTTGGGGCTTTGGTTTAGCGGGGGTTGTGTAGAACGGTCACGCCGCGGGCGGCAAGCTTGGCGGTGCGTTCGGCAGTACGTTTGCGCGTGAGCGCGGTTCCGGGGACCCCCGAGATGTCGACGGCCTGGTCCGTGCGGTTGATCAGGAACAGGAAGCGCCCGTCTTCGCCTGTGCGGACGGTGAGTTCGACGGCGCCACGGAGTTCCGCGGGCAGTTCAGACTCGACGCCGGCCAGGTGCGCGAATCCCCGCAGGACCGGGACCAGGCCGTCGGGTCCGAGGCGCGTCGCCACGTAGCCCGCGGATCCGTTGCCCACGGTGCGCCGGGTCACGGCCGGTTCGCCGGCATGGTCGCCGGAGGTGAACCGGCGCAGGACCTTCGTGTCGCCCGAGATGGTGGCCACCGAGTCGGCCCACAGCGTTCCGGTTGACCCGTCGTCGAGTGTGGCCTCTTCCCCCGGAGCCAGCGGCCCGAACTCTTCCACCCGGATCCCCAGCAGGTCGCTGAGGGCGCCGGGGTATCCGCCCAGCCATACGTGGTCGTTCTGGTCCACGATGCCCGAGAAGTAGGTGGTCACGAGGTGCCCGCCTGCTTCGACGAAAGCCGTCAGCCGCGAACGCAGCTCCGCCGGCACCACGTGCAGGACCGGCGCGATGACCAGCTGGTACCCCTTTAGGGAGGCCGCCGCCGGGAGGACATCGGCGCGGATGCCGCTGGCCAGGAACGCGGAGTACCAGTCGAGGGCCTCCTGCCGGTAGCGGAGCCGGTCGGTCGGATGGGAGTCCAGCTCGCTGGCCCACCAGGAGTCCCAGTCGAAGAGGATCGCAGCCTTTGCCGGCTCTCGTCGGCTGCCCGTGATCGCCGAAAGTTCGCCAAGGGTCCGCCCCAGGGCGCTGACGTCGCGGAAGAGCCTGCTGTCACTGCCGGCGTGCGACACCATCGCGGAGTGGTACTTTTCCGCCCCGGCGCGCGACTGCCGCCACTGGAAGAAACAGACCGCATCTGCCCCGTGGGCCACGTGGGTGAGCGAGTCCCGGGCGAGGGCCCCGGGCTTCTTGGGCGTGTTCACGGGCTGCCAGTTGACGGCGCTGGTCGAGTGCTCCATGAGGAACCAGGGGCTGCCGCCGGCGATGTTGCCGGTCAGGTTCGCGGAGAAGGACAGCTCGTCGTGGTCCTGCGGGCCCGGGACCACATAGTGGTCATTCGAGACGAAGTCGACGTCGGCGGCCCAGGCTGCGTAGTCCATTCCCTTTGTCTCCCCCATCACCATGAAATTGGTGGTGACGGGGATGTCCGGGGTGATGCTGTTGAGGATGTCGCGTTCGGCGCGGAGGTAGTCCTGCAGTGAGTCCGAGGAGAAGCGCTTGAAGTCCAGCTGCTGCGTGGGGTTCGGATAGGACGCTGCCTGCCGCGGCGGGAAGATGTGGTTCCAGTCCGCGTAGCGCTGGGACCAGAAGTCGGTCCCCCAGGCAGTGTTCAGCTCCTCAAGGGTGCCGTAGCGGTTCTGCAGCCAGAGGCGGAAGGCGGCCGCGGCGTCGTCGGAATAGTCATAGATGTTGTGGCAGCCGAGTTCGTTGGAAACGTGCCAGGCGCAGACGGCGGGGTGGGCCTTGTACCGCTCCGCCATGGTGCGCACGAGGGTCAACGCGTGCTCGCGGAAGACCGGCGATGTGGGCCGCCAGTGCTGCCGGCCGCCAGGCCAGAGGGTTTCGCCGTTGTGGGTGACCGGCAGGATTTCCGGGTGTTCGGCGGCGAGCCATGGCGGCGGGGAGGCGGTGGCCGTGGCGAGGTCCACGGCGATGCCGTTGGCGTGGAGCAGGTCGATGATGTCGTCGAGCCAGGAAAAGTCCCAGGTATCCCGCGTGGGCTGGAGCCGGGCCCAGGAGAAGATGGCGAGGGAGACGATGTTGACTCCGGCTTCCCGCATGAGGCGGACGTCTTCGGCCCAGACCTCGCGGGGCCACTGCTCGGGGTTGTAGTCGGCTCCGAAGGCCAGCCGCTTGGTGTCCTGGGACGGCCAGCGCAGCCAGCGGTGGTTGGTGGCGAGGGACATGGATCTCCTATTTTGGGCGCGGCTGGGTAGGGCGCATTTGGGCGGCCGCGAAGCTGGGATGGCCGTGTGCTTGGTGGCTGTGTGCTGGGATGGCGGCGGACGCGCCGGGCTGGCGCGTCCGCCGGGTGGGCTTGCCCGGGCTGTTATTCCTTGACCGTGAAGCCCTGCTCGGTGCCGTACTTGACCGAGGCTTTCTGCCATGCGGTCAGGCCGTCCTTGAGCTTGGTGCCGGAGACGTAGGCCTGGCCGGCGGTGTCGTTGAAGATGCTGTTCGCGTAGACCTGGAAGGGCAGGTAGGACCAGCCGGCGGGAACGTTCTTCGCTGATTCGGCGAAGATCTGGTTGGCTTTCTGGCCGCCGAAGTACTTGAACTGGGTGTTCTGGAACTTCTCGGACGCGAGGTCCCTTGAGGTGGCGGGGAACGCCCCGCCGTCGATCCTGGTTTGGACGCCTTCCTCCACGTTGGAGTACTTCAGGAAGCCGTACGCGAGCGCGGCCTGGCTGCCGGCGGCGGGGATGGCCAGGGAGCTGCCGCCGTTTTCGGAGCTGCTGGTGGCACCCTTCTCCCACTGCGGCAGAGGGGCGACCCGCCATTTGCCGGCCCCGTCGGCGACGCCGGAGACGAGGTTCCCCGGCATCCAGGCGCCCGTGGACAGGGTTGCGATGGTTCCGTTGCCCAGGCCCTTGTACCACTCGTCGCTCCAGGAGCTGATGGGGGCCAGCAGGTCCTCGTCGATGAGCTTTTGCCAGGTCTCGGCGAACTTGGTGGACCCTTCATCGGAGAAGTTCACGCCGACGTTGGTGCCGTCCACCTGGTAGGGCTTGCCGCCGGCCTGCCAGATCATGCTGGTGGTGAACCCGGCGTCCCCGGTGTCGTTGGCGATGTAGGCCTTGGGGTCCGCCTTCTTCAGCGCGCGTCCGGCCTCGAGGAATTCATCCCACGTGGTGGGGACTGCGATGCCGTGCTTGTCGAACAGTTCCTTGTTGTAGAACAGGGCCATGGGGCCGGAGTCCATGGGAAGGCCGTAGACGCCGCCCTGTGCCTGCACCGAGGACCACGGGCCGGCCGTGAAGGTGCCGTCGAGGTCGGCGGCGCCGAACTGGCCGAGGTCTGCCAGCGATTTGCTGAGGGCAAACTGCGGAAGTGCGTAGTATTCGATCTGCGCGACGTCGGGCACGCCGGAGCCGGCGGAGATGGCGTTCTGCAGGGCGGTGTACTGGTCGTTGCCGGTGCCCGCATTGACGAGGTTGACGTCCACGTTGGGGTACTTGGCCTCGAAGCCTTCGGCGACCTTCTTCAGCGACTGGTCCCAGGCCCACACCGTCAGCTTGCCGCCCTTCTGGAGGGCTTGCTCGACGGCGTCGCTGTTGACCGTTTGCTGCGGCGCCGCGTTGCCGCCGCCTCCGCAGGCGGTGAGCCCCAAGGCGAGCGCGGCGGCGACGGCGGAGCTCTGCAGCAGGCCGCGGCGGGTCAGGGTCTTGATCATGGTCTTCCTTCTAACTGCGTTGTTGATGAGGGTGGACGGGGCGTTATTCTTTGACGCTTCCGGCGGAAAGGCCGGACTGCCAGTAGCGCTGGAGCAGCAGGAACGCTGCGATCAGCGGCAGGATGGTGAGCAGGGAGCCGGTGATGACGAGGTTGAAGATGGCTTCCCCGCCAGCGGTGGCGGCCTGCGCGTTCCAGGCATTCAGGCCCAGGGTGAGGGGGTACCAGTCCGGGTTCTTCAGCATGATCAGCGGCAGGAAGTAGTTGTTCCAGGTGGCCACCATGGTGAAGAGCAGCACGGTGACGATGCCCGGAGTCAGCAGCGGCAGGCAGACCTGGAAGAACGTGCGTGCCTCGCTGGCGCCGTCGATCCGGGCGGACTCCATGATCTCGGTGGGGATGGCCTCGGAGGCGAAGGTCCACATGAGGTACAGGCCGAAGGGCGAGATGAGCGAGGGGATGATCACGGCCCACGGAGTGTTGGTGAGCCCCATCTGGCTGAACATGAGGAACGTGGGGACCGCGAGGGCCGTGCCGGGGATGGCCACCGCGCCAATCACGACGGCGAACACGGCCTTCCGGCCCGGGAAGTCGAACTTCGCCATCGCGTAGCCGCCGAGGACGGCCAGGAACGTGGCGCCGCCGGCGCCGAGCACGACGTAGAGGACCGTGTTGGCGAACCAGCGAAGGAAAATCCCGCCGTCGTACGTTGCGGTCCGGGCGATGTTGTCCCAGAGGGCAAAATCGGCGTCGAACCAGAGGCCGAAGGAGTTGAGGAGGCCGTCCTGGGTTTTAGTGGCGTTGACCAGCAGCCAGAACAGCGGGGCCAGGCTGTAGAGCAGGACAAGGCCCATCAGGAGAGTCAGAGCCACGCTCCGGCGCGAACGCCGCCCTGTCCGGGGGGACCGCAGACGCGTGGTGCGCAGTTTTGCCGGGGATGCTGCGCCGGCGCTGCCGGGACGGGCGGTTGTCTGAACGCTCATGGTCAGCGCTCCTTTCGCATGCCGCGCACCTGGACGGCATAGGCAATGGCCATGGTAATCAGCCCCATGATGATCGCCACCGTGGCGGAGTAGTTGTACTGCTGCCCGGAGAACGACAGGGAGAAGGCGTACAGGTTGGGTGTGAAGTAGGTCGAGATGGTGTTGGGTGAGAGGCTCTTGAGGATGCTGGGCTCGTTGAAGAGCTGGAAGCTGCCGATCACGGAGAAGATGCTGGCCACCACGATGGCACCGCGAATGGCAGGCAGCTTGATGGCGGTGATGACCCTCAGCTGGCCGGCGCCGTCAATCTCGGCTGCCTCATAGAGCGACTTGGGGATGACAGTCAGGGCGGAGTAGAAGATCAGCATGTTGTAGCCGATGAATTCCCAGGTGACGATGTTTCCGATGGAGGCCAGCACCAGTTCCGAGGAGAGCGGGCTGGGCAGGTTGAGGCCGAAGGCCTGGTTGATGTTTCCCACCAGGCCGAAGCGGGTGCCGTACATGAAGCCCCACATGAGCGTGGCGACGACCGCCGGCACGGCGTAGGGAAGGAAAATCGAGATCCTGAAGAACGACCTTCCGTAAAGCCGGCCGCTGTCCAGGGCGAGGGCCACAACGAGGGCGATGAACAGCATGACCGGAACCTGGACTGCCAGGAACAGGGAAACCCGCCCCAGCGCGGACCAGAACTGCGCGTCGCCCAGGGCCCGAGCGTAGTTGTCCAGGCCCACGAACGCCGTACCGCCGATGAGCTGGTTGCGGAAAACGCTCAGGTAGATGGAGTAGGCGATCGGGGCCAGGAAAACCAGGGCGAACACGGCCATGAACGGGCCGATGAACCACCAGCCTGCCCAGGAACGGCGGTTGGCGCGGCGGGTTGTCCGGCCAGCCGGCGTAGCCTCTCCGGCTCGCGCTGCGACTTGCGGGGACGTCATTGTCATGAAGGGTCCTCTGTAGGGCTGCGTCACTTGGCGGGTGACGGGAAGTGTTCTGTTTGCGCAAACATCGATGTGAGCTTTTGTTAGTGTTTGCGCAAACATGATTGGTACGATGGTGACATGGAGCACGAACCCGGTCAACCCCCGGTCCACAATCTGTCCGCTGCACAGGGCGCGGCAGGTGCCGCGCTGCGACGCAAGCCGCAGGTGTCCATGGCCGACGTAGCGAAGCTCGCCGGCGTCTCCTCCCAAACGGTCTCCCGGGTGTCCAACGGGAGCCCGGACGTCATCGAAAGCACGCGGCGCCAGGTCATTGCGGCGATGAACGAACTGGGATACCGGCCCAACAGCGCGGCGCGGGCGCTCAAGCGCGGGAGTTTCCGGACCATCGGGGTGATCACGTTCTCGCTGTCTTCGCTGGGGAACATGCGCACCCTTGAGGCCATCGCACTGCACGCCGCCCGGCAGGACTTCGCCATCACGCTGATCCCGGTGACCGCCCCCACCCAGGCCGGGATCCAGGGTGCGTTCTCCCGCATGGGCGAACTTGCCGTCGACGGGGTGATCGCCATCATGGAGGTCCACCTCCTGGATGCAGCGACGGTTACGCTGCCCCCGGGAGTGAAGGTCGTCGTCGTCGACTCCGACGCCGGCGAGCAGTACAGCGTGGTGGACACCGACCAGGCCGACGGTGCCCGGAAAGCAGTCCGGCACCTTTTGGATCTGGGCCACGAGACGGTCTGGCACGTCGCCGGCCCCGAAGAATCCTTCGCCGCCGAACGGCGCACCGCCGCTTGGCGCAGCGCCCTTACCGCCGCCGGCAAAACAGTGCCGCCAGTGCTCCGCGGGGACTGGTCAGCGGACTCCGGCTATGCGGCTGGGCTCCGGCTCGCCGGCGAACCCGCCTGCACGGCAGTGTTCGCGGCGAATGACCACATGGCCCTGGGCCTCCTGCGGGCCTTCCGGGAAAAGGGAAAATCAGTTCCCGAGGACATCAGCCTGGTCGGGTTCGACGACGTCCCCGAAGCCTCCTCGTACGCTCCCCCTCTGACCACGGTCCACCAGAACTTCGCCGACGTCGGCAACCGGTGCGTGGACAACATCCTGCAGCAGATCCGTACCAACACCACCGAACCCGGGGTCACCCTGGTGCCCACCGAACTCGTGATCCGGGCAAGCACGGCCGCACCGAAGGCGAAATAGCTCACATACGCCGAGCCATGGGTTGCCTCGCAGGAGCACGCGGAGGATGATGATTAGAGGAGCTAATTAGCTTAGCTAACTAAACTGCTGACTAATTTGCTAGCTAACCCGCCAACCAAAAGGAGGCGCACTTCCGCAATGCCTGCGACCGAAGCGGCACACCAAGAAACCGCACAATCCATCAGGCCGGACATCCTGGCGATCGACCTGCGGACCGCCGTGATGCGGACCTCCCGCCGGCTCCGGGTCGAAGCGACCGGAGACATCATCACCCCTGGCCAGTACACGGTGCTGGCCCAGCTCCACAGCGACGGCCCGCGCACGCCCCGGGAGCTGGCGGCACGGGAGCACGTACAGGCGCCTTCGATGACCCGCATCGTGAACGCCCTCGCGGAGCAGGGGTTTGTGTCCCGGTCATCGCATCCGGAGGACGGCCGCCAAATTCAGGTAGGCATCACCCCTGCCGGTGTTGACGTCCTGGAAGAGGCGCGGGAACAGCGGACGGCCTGGCTGGCCCGCCGGGTCGCCGGACTGAGCCGTGAGGACCGACTGACCCTCAGCCGCGCCGCGCAGATCATGCAGGAGATGAGCGGCCGATGAGCACCACCTTCCGGGCACTGCAGAACCGCAACTACCGGCTGTGGGCCGGCGGGGCCCTCATTTCCAACATCGGCACCTGGATGCAGAGGGTCGCACAGGACTGGCTGATCCTGACCGTTCTCACGAACCACTCCGGCACCGCCGTCGGCATCACCACGGCCCTGCAGTTCCTTCCCATGCTGCTGCTTGGCCCCTACGCAGGAGTGCTCGCGGACCGGCACCGCAAACGCGTGATCCTGCTGTGGACACAGTCGGCGATGGGGCTGTGCGGGCTGGTCGTCGGGCTCCTGGTGGTGACCGGAGCGGCGCAACTGTGGCATGTCTACGCAGCCGCTCTCTGCCTCGGGCTGGCCAGCGCCATTGACGGGCCGGCACGGCAGTCCTTCGTCTCCGAACTCGTGGGACAGGACCATATCGCCAATGCAGTGTCCCTCAACTCCGCCTCCTTCAACACCGCCCGGCTTACAGGACCCGCGGTCGCGGGAGTGCTCATTGCCTGGGTGGGCACCGGCCCCGTTTTCCTTCTCAACGCTGCCAGCTTCGCTGCAGTCCTGATCTCGCTGGCCCGGATCCGCGCAGCGGAGCTGGTCCCGGCCGCGCCGGCCGTCCGCAGTAAACACCAGGTCGCCGAGGGACTGGGCTACGTCCGCCGCCGCCCGGATCTGGTGCTGATCCTCGTCCTGGTGGGCATCTTGGGGGCCTTCGGCATGAACTTCCCCATCACCAATGCCCTGATGGCCACGGCGGAATTCGGCATGGGGCCCGGGGAATTCGGACTCCTGGGCTCCATCATGGCTGTCGGGACACTGGCCGGAGCACTGCTCGCAGCACGCCGGTCCCGGCCCCGGCTGCGTTTCCTGCTTGGTGGAGCGCTGGGTCTGGGCCTCTTTACCCTGATCGGCAGCGTCTCGCCGTCGTTCTGGCTGTACGCCGCGGTCCTGGTCCCGGTGGGCCTCGCCTCGATTACCTTCCTGAACAGCTGCAATACGAGCATCCAGCTCTCAGTGGAGCCGCAGTTCCGGGGACGAGTGCTTGCCCTTTATCTGGCAACCCTGCAGGGCGGGACCGCCTTGGGGGCCCCGCTCATGGGCTGGCTCGGCAGCACCTTCGGTGCCCGCTGGTCTGTGGCGGCCGGCGGCGCCGTCGTGCTGCTGACAGGATTGCTCGCAGTGATCGTGGTGGTCCGGAGCAGCCGGCTGACTTTGCGGCAGCAGCTACTCGCCTCCTTGCCGAGGAGGCGGGCGCCTCACGGGAGCGCCGTCGTCAGCCCTTCCGCGGAAGGTGGCACTCCAGGATGAAGTCGCTCTCCACGGAGTCGCCCAGGGTGAATGACTTCGTCCCGACTTTGGTGAAGCCTGACTTTTCGTAGAAACGGATGGCCTTGGCGTTCTGGCTGTTGACCCCGAGCCAGACACTTGCTGCCCCTTGCTCCGCGGCCCAGTCCAAAGAGGCCCGCATGAGCGTGGAGGCAGCGCCCCGTCCGTGGTGGTCCGGATGCACGTAGCACTTGCTCAGCTCGACCGACCGCTGTCCACCCAAGGTGCCGAGCACGTCAGGGTCCATTGACTGCCGGTCGACCAGCAGGGTGTACCCGTCAAGCCGGCCGGCTTCGTCGATCACCAGGATGGCGATCTTGCTGTCGGCAAGGTACTCGGCGAAGTTGCCCTCGCTGAGTGTCCGCATGAGGTGGAGCCGAATGTCCTCCGGCGAGGATCCCGGCGGGCACGCGAGCGGGAAAGTGGCCGCCGCCAGGTCAGCCAGGGCAGCAGCATCGCCGGCGAGGGCTTTCCGGATCATAGAAACTCCGATGTTTGCGGGCGGGCGAAAATCACTACAAAGGATTGTAGGCCCGGGATTGACGTCAACTTTCATTGACGCACCGAGATTCGTCAACTACGGTTGACGCCATGGAGGTGGACCGGTTGAGAACATTGGTGGGATCCATGGACGGCGACAACCCGGTGAATGGCCTGCAGGCCGTTGCTGAGCTGCATCGCGAAATCGGACGGGCGGAAGCAGCCCTGGTCCGGCGGGCACGCCTGGCGGGTCTGTCCTGGGAGGCGATTGCGAATGCCCTCGGCGTCAGCAAGCAGGCTGTCCACAAGAAGTACGGCAAGAAATAAACGAAGGGGCTTCACCAGTACCGGCGAAGCCCCTTGGCTGCGGGGGAGTTTTTGTCCAGATACCGCGGGTTGGGGGCGGATCAGAAGCCATTATCTGGACAAAAACTCCAATCGTCGGGCTGGATTACAGCTGCGCGTGCAGCCTATCCAGCTCCGCCTTGGTGACGGGCAGGACCGTGCCGTGGCGCGGAGCCCGCGGCAGCTCGTAGTTGGTGGAGAGCTTCCAGTCCGGGTTCTCCAGGCTGGCGCTTTCCAGCGGAATGTAGCCGCGGCCGCCGAATTCGTCGACGAACAGGTAGTACTTCTCCTCGGTGTTCGACTTGAAGATGGTGGGCCCTTCCACTCCGCCCGTTCCGGCCTTTTTGCCGATGCAGTTAGCCATCAGTGACCAGTTGCGCGGGGTCGTGGCCGGCACGTCGACGGCAAGCAGGTCACCCGACTTTTCCTGCATGATGTCCAGGCAGCCCGAGACCTGCCCCTCATCCTTGGTAAACCGGTAGTAGGTGTCGTCCTCCTTGATGACGGTGGAGTCGATCACCGAGTTGCCGGGATCGTTCCAGACCTTGGCCTCGGTGAAGGTCCTAAAGTCGCGGGTGGTGGAGTACATCATCTTGTTGTGCGTGCCGCCCGTGTGGTTGGGGTCGTTGTCGGCGTAGATCTTAGAGGCCCAGTAGACGACGTAGGCGCCGATCTTCTCGTCGTAGTGCGCTTCCGGCGCCCAGGTGTTCCCCGCGGTGTCCGGCGAGACCTTCACGTGCCGCTGTCCGGACCAGTTCACCAGGTCGGTCGATTCCCAGACCTCGATGTACTGGCTGCCCTGGCGCTGGGAGGAGTCCCAGCTGGTGCCGCCGCCGATGGAGAGGTCCGTGGCAATCATGTAGAACTTGTCGCCCTCCGGGGAACGGATGATGAACGGATCGCGCAGGCCCTTGGTGCCGAGCCCGGACTTGAGGACGGGCTGGCCGCCGTTCAGTTCGTCCCACTTGAGGGCGTCATTGCCGCGGCTGGCTGCCATGTAGATGTTCTCGCCGGCGAGGTCGTTGCCGGTGAAGTAAGCGAAGGCATAACCTTCCTTGGCCTCCGCCTTGGGCAGCGGCAGCACCGTGACCCGGAACTTCTTCCTGTCCTTGGTCTTGCCGAGGGACACAGTGGCGTGCAGGTTCAGCTTCGCCGGAGCGCTGCCGTAGGCCGGCCGAGTTACCTCGCCCGTGGCCGCGATCGCCGCGGTATCGCTCGACTCCCATGCCACCTTGGTGCCGTACAGCCCCGCGGTCGGCAGGGTGATGTTCCCGCGGATCGCATCCGCGTCCCACACGTTCAGGGCTGCGGCGGCCTCAGCAACCTTCCGGTCGTCGCTGATGTCCTCCGGCACCGTGACGGTAAAGGATTTCGACGCCGATGCCCCGCCTGAGGTGGCCGTGGCGGTCAGCGTCACCGTCGCATCTCCTGTTCCGTGGGCCGGGCGGGTCACGGCTCCCTGGGCGGACACAATGGCCGGGTCCGAGGAGGACCAGGTGTAGGCCGAGCCATTGGGCCCGGTCAGCGGCAGCTTCAGGTTGGCGGTCACGGCGGAGGTGTCCCCCAGCGACAGGTCCTGCAGATCGAGGGCAACGCGCTGCTCCGGGGAAACGTAGCCCAGCTCCCGCACCTCGTCGGCCGAGAGTGCACGGTTGTAGATCCGGAAGTCGCGGACCTGCCCCTTGAGGTACTTGTCGCCGCTGTAGACGGACCGCCCGAGGTAGTTCGCCGTCGTCGTTCCTCCCCCGATGCTTCCCGGGGTAATGGTGACGCCGGTCTTCCGGGCGACCTCGGTGCCGTCCTCGTAGAGGACGGCGGTGCCGCCGCTGAGCGTGTAGGTGATGGTCTTCCAGGCCCCGCGTGCCAGGTCGCGGTTGGCGCTGAGGGTCTGTTCGGTGGACCAGTTGCCACTGGCGATGGAGGTCCGGTACGCGTTGCCGGTGGTGAAGAGGTAGCCGTTGCCGGTGCCGTTGGTGGTGTTGCCCATCCCCCAGATGAAGTAGGGGGCGCCCTGGTCCGCGGCGATCTTCACGTCCGTGGAGACGGTGATGGAGCCGAGCCCGCGCATGACGTCGTTCGGGAGGCGGACGTGGGCATTGGTGCCGCCGAGCTGCAGCCCTTCGCTGCCCAGCGTGGTGGCGTCACCACTAATCACGCCGTTGCGGCCGTTGCCGGAGCTGTCCGCCGCCACAGTGCCGGAGGTTTCTGTCAGGTTGTATTTAAGGACCAGGCCGTCGTCGACGGCGGCATGGGCCGGTGCTCCGGCTGCCAGCCCGCCGAGCGCCAGCGCTGCGGCGGCAATCAGTGCCGGGCCTGTGCGGACCCGTGCGGAGGTAGGGGACATTGAGACTCTTTCGTTCGGGCGGCCCGAAGGCCGCTGCTTGAAATGGGAAGGCTGTTGGACTGGGAACGCTGTTGAAATGGTGGGAAAAAGCAATCGGGTACGGACGACGTCGGACTGGCTGGCTCAAAGGGGAAGGCCCGGCTGTGCAATCCAGCCGGGCCTTCCCGGTCAAAGCCATGGCTTTGGTGTGCTGTTTACTTGCGGGCTCGGCTACTTGCGGGCTTGGGCGAGCCGGATGAAGGTCACCGAGTTGGGCTCGAACTCGTAGGTGAATGCCGCTCCGGCCCCGCTGAAGGTGCTCGACGCCGGAGCCAGGTTCTGCCCGTCGGCCGTCTGGGTCAGCGTGGTCACCGCGGCCGAGGAGCTGATGTTGGCTCCGCCTGCCACCTTGATGTCCACCGGCGTCTTTTCGGCCTTCGTGTTGACCACCTTCACGATGGTGTCGCCGGACTTGGCGTCCTTGGTGACCACGGAGTAGACGGGGTCGGCCTGGGTGTCGTCCACCGTGCCCCACAGGACGTTGTCCAGGTAGAGCTTTGCCGTGCGCCCGGAGACCTCGATCCGGATGTCGTATTCATGCCCGGTCTGGATGGTGGTGTTCTTTTCGATGACGTTCGTCTTGCCGCCGTTGACGGCCTTTTCGACGACGGACTTCGTGTTGTTCCAGCCACCCAGGTTCCACCAGAAGTAGTTTCCGGTGTCCTTGACACCGAAGGAAACCAGGAAGCCTTCAGATCCGGCGAGCTTCGTGGCCTTGGTGCTGAGCGTGTAGTTGCTCCAGTCGGCGTTTCCGGCGGTGACCATCGTGTTCTGGGCAGTAGTGCTGGACTGGACGTAACCGCCGTCCTGGATGGACCAGGATCCGGTGCCGTTGCCGGTCCAGGCAGACGCCGTTCCCGAGAAGTCGTCGCTGAACAGGGTGCCGCCGTCCGCCCCGGTGACCTTGACGTCGTCGTACCGGGCGGAGGTGGCCCAAGTGGACAGGCCGATCTTGCCGGAAATGGGCGCCACGGTGGAGGCAGGGTTGTCCTGCGTGCTCGGAACCACCTGGGTGCCCACATTGTTCATGAACAGCTTCTGGACCTCGTAGTTGGGGGTGGTCCGCACGGACGTTCCGTTGAAGAACATCATGTCCGGGCTCCACTGCGTGTTGGCCTCGTTCGCGATCAGCGGCGCGTAGGACGCCATCTTGACCACATCCGCGTTCCGTTCCAGGCCGGTCATGTAGGAGGCTTCGGCCAGGGCGTTCTCCGGCTTGTTTCCCTTGGAGGCGTATTCGCCGAGGAAAACCTTGTAGCTGTTGCGGTCGTAGGAGTCGTAGCGGTGGTTGTTGTTCAGGAACCAGGACGGCTCGTTGTAGTAGTGCTCATCCACGAGGTCCACGCCTGTTGTGGCGTTGAAGTTGGCGAGGTCCTCGAACTCCGGGCCCTGGCTGAACGGTCCGGTGTTTCCGATGATCTTGATCTCGGGGTGGGCCTTCCGGACGGCGTTGTAGAACTGGGTGAAGTACTGCTTGAACGCCGGCTTGTACTCCTCGTTGCCCAGGCTGATGCGGTCCAGGTTGTACGGTGCCGGGTGGCCGTAGGCGATCCGCTTGGCGCCCCACTCGGTGCTCGCGTCGCCGTTGGCGAACTCGATCAGGTCCAGCGTGTCCTGGATGTAGCGGTCAAGCGTGGCCTGGTCCGGGGCCTGGTTGGTGTCGCCGCAGCCCGTCACGCCCACCGGGACCACCGGTACGGGGACGGCGCCCATGTCCTCGGCCCACTGGAAGTACTCCATGTACCCGAGGCCGTAGGTCTGGTTGTAACCCCAGAAGTTGCGGTTGGCCGGACGCTGTTCAACCGGCCCGATGGTGTCTTTCCACTGGTAGGTGCGAGCCCGCGTGTAGTCAGGCGCCGAGTAGGTGTCGTAGCTGCCGGTGTTGACGATGCAGCCGCCGGGGAAGCGCAGGAATCCGGGGTTCAGGTCATTGATCTTCTCGGCGAGGTCCTTGCGGAGCCCGTTTTCCCTGCCGTTCCAGGTGTCCTTGGGGAACAGCGAAACCATGTCGAGCCGGACGGTGCCGGTTCCCTGGACGAGGGTGGTGAGCCGGCCGGCGCCCGTGGAGGACTTGGGCGACAGGGTCACCTCATACTTGGCCCAGCTGTCGCCCTTGACCTTGATGGTGGCGATGTCCAGGCGGGTGCCCTCCGGGGTCTCCAGCGTCACGGCGAGGGTGGATCCGGCCGGGTTGGACGTGCGTGCCCACACCGAATAGTTGTACTTTTTGTGCGCCTCGAGCTTCTGCCCGGCGTTCCAGCCGCTGTTGCGCACCCCCACTCCGGCGCCGCTTCCCGCGCCGGCGGCGGTGGCGTCGATCTGCAGGTAGTTCCGGTTGTTTTCATTCAGCCGGTTGCCGTCATTGACGACGGCGACTGTTCCGTCGCTGCCACGCTTCAGGGTTTCCCAGGCGGTCATCGCGGTGTAAGTGCGGTTGTCCCCGGAGTTGAATTCAAAGGACCGGTTCTGGACGAGTTCCGCGTAGATGCCGCCGTCGGCGCCCTGGTTGATGTCCTCGTAAAAGGCTCCGTACATGGTCGAATCGATCGAAGGCCCGGAGCCGGCGGCGTCGATGCTGATGGTCCGGTTCTCACCCGCTTCAGCATTGGCGCCCAGGGCCGGCGTCATGGACAGCAGCGCGGCCGTCAGGGACCCGGCTAGCACCATGGTGCAGGTCCGCCTGGCGGGACTTGATGGTTTTGATGGCATGGAAGGAAAGGCCTTTCTCCATTGAACGGTTCGCCGGCGCGGGCTTGACCGGGCTGCGGTGTAAAGCAGCCTCCTTTGTGAACGCTAACAAATCGCCGACCGGAGTCGAGTATTCGACATCTTTCTGCTCTTGTAAAGGGCATTCCCAAAATCGACAGACATTCCGCGAGTGCTTCGAAATTGTGACTGAAGCTACTTGACGGGCCAGATTGTTAGCGTTCACAATGATCCACAGAGCGCATCAGCTCACTTGCAGCAATGGCGGTGTTGAAGTCTCCCGCCTGCATGTAACTAACGCTTCCGGGAGGATGTTGTGTTTAAGAAATCCCTGCTTGCGGTGGCCGCCGCATCAATGCTTACCCTCACTGCGTGCGGTGGAACCGCGGGCGCCGGCAGTGCTGCCGGTAACTCCGGCGATGACAAGATCACCATGGGCTTCGCCCAGGTCGGCGCGGAGAGCGGTTGGCGCACCGCCAACACCAAGTCCGTCCAGGATTCGGCGAAGAAGGCCGGAGTGGACCTGAAGTTCTCCGATGCGCAGCAGAAGCAGGAGAACCAGATCAAGGCGATCCGCTCCTACATCCAGCAGAAGGTCGACGTCATCGCTTTCTCCCCCGTGGTGGAGTCAGGCTGGGACACGGTGCTGAAGGAAGCCAAGAACGCGAAGATTCCTGTCATCCTGACCGACCGCGCCGTCGACTCCTCGGACAAGACGCTGTACAAGACGTTCCTCGGCTCGGACTTCGTGGAGGAAGGCAAGAAGGCCGGCCAATGGCTTGTGGAGCAATCCAAGGCGAGCGAACCTGTCAACATCGTCGAGATCCAGGGCACCACCGGATCCGCGCCGGCGAACGACCGGAAGGAAGGGTTCGCGGAGGCCATCAAGGCTGACCCGGACCTGAAGATCGTCGCCTCGCAGAGCGGTGACTTCACCCGCAGCGGCGGCAAGCAGGTGATGGAGGCCTTCCTGAAAAACAACGCCGACATCGACGTCGTGTTCGCCCATAACGACGACGAGGGCCTGGGCGCCATCGAGGCGATCGAAGCCGCCGGCAAGGTTCCGGGCAAGGACATCAAGATCATCACGATCGACGCTGTCAAGGACGGCATGACCGCCCTGAGCAACGGCAAGATCAACTACATCGTCGAGTGCAGCCCCATGCTGGGCGACCAGCTCATGGATCTGGCCAAGAAGGTCATCGCCGGCGAAAGCGTGCCCGAGCGCGTGGTCACTGAGGAGACCACCTTCACCCAGGAGCAGGCCAAGCAGGTTCTTGCCAGCCGCCCCTACTGATCCATAACTGAACCGCGATCTCCTGTTCGTCCGTGCGGCGGCGGATCACCGCCGCCGCACGGACCGCCGCATGGCAAGACACAGCCCGTCGCATGGCAGCCAGTTGCATGGCAGACCTCGCACAGAAAAGACATGAGGATGAACGAAATCGTTCCGGTCGTCGAGATGACCGACATAGCTATTGGATTCCCAGGAGTTAAGGCGCTCGACGGCGTCGACTTCCGCCTCTTCCAGGGTGAAGTCCACGCCCTGATGGGCGAGAACGGCGCCGGCAAGTCCACGCTGATCAAGGCCCTCACCGGCGTGTACACCATCGACTCCGGTGCCATCACGGTACTCGGCGAACCGAAGCGGTTCTCGACGCCGGGCGAATCCCAGGCGGCCGGCATCAGCACCGTCTACCAGGAAGTCAACCTCTGCCCCAACCTCACCGTTGAGGAAAACGTCCTGCTGGGCCGCGAGCCCCGCCGTCGGGGTTCCATCGACTGGAAAGGCGTGCGGTCCCGGACCCGGGAGGTCCTCGCCGAACTGCAGCTGGACCACATCGATCCCGGATCGCTGCTGTCCACCCATTCCATCGCCGTCCAGCAGCTGATCGCCATCGCCCGCTCGGTGGAGATCAACGCCAAGGTCCTCATCCTGGACGAGCCGACGTCGAGCCTGGACGCCGACGAGGTCAGTCAGCTTTTCCGTGTCATTCGGGACCTGCGCAACCGCGGTGTCGCCATCCTGTTTGTCTCCCACTTCCTGGAACAGGTCTACGAGATCTCGGACCGGATGACCGTCCTGCGCAACGGCAAACTCGTGGGCGAATACCTGACCCGCGACCTGTCCCGGATGAGCCTCATCTCCAAGATGATCGGCAAGGACATGGAAGCATTGGCGGAACTGGACCAGGCCCCCGCCCGGACGCGCGCCAGCAATGGCGCCGGCGTAACGCCCTTCATCGAGGCCAAGGGCCTTGGCCGGAAGGGCTCGGTTTCCAACGTGGACCTGTCCATCTATCCGGGTGAGGTGGTGGGTCTGGCCGGCCTGCTCGGTGCCGGACGGACGGAGATCGCGCGGCTCTTCTTCGGCGCCGACAAGGCCGACGAAGGTTCCATCAAAATCAAGGGCGCGGGCCAGAAGATCCGCTCCCCGCGCACGGCCATCGACAAGCGCATCGGTTTCTGCTCGGAGGACCGCAAGGAGGAAGGCCTTATCGGCGACCTCACCGTCCGCGTCAACCTGGTGCTGGCCATGCAGGCCAGCAAGGGCTGGGCGCGCCGCATCCCCCGCCGCGTCCAGGACGAGCTGGTGGCCGAATACATCGAAGCCCTCGACATCCGGCCGGCCAACCCCGAGGCCCTCATCCGCAACCTCAGCGGCGGAAACCAGCAGAAGGTGCTCCTGGCCCGCTGGCTGGTGACCCACCCGGAACTCATGATCCTCGACGAGCCCACCCGCGGCATCGACATCGGCGCCAAGACCCAGATCCAGAAGCTCGTCAACAAACTGGCGGCCGGCGGGATGTCCATCCTCTTCATCTCCTCCGAGCTCGAGGAAGTGCTGCGCGTGAGCGACCGCGTTGCGGTCATCAAGGACAGGGCAATGGTCGCCGAAATCAACAACGACGGCGTCTCCGTGGAAGACGTCATGACGGTCATCGCCGGAGGTACACAGTGAAATCCCTATTGAAACACCGCCTTGCGTGGCCGGTGATTGCCCTCGCAGCGCTGCTGCTGCTGAACCAGGTTTTCAGGCCCGATTTCATGAGCCTTCGGATGCAGGACGGGCACCTCTACGGCAGCCTGATCGACATCATGCGCAACGGCGCCCCGACCATCCTCATCGCCCTCGGCATGACGCTGGTCATCGCCACCCGCGGCATCGACCTTTCGGTGGGTGCGGTGGTGGCGATTGCCGGCGCGGCATCCTGCGCCTACATTGCCGCTTCCCCCGAGCCCGGATCCCCGGTGACGGCCGCAATGGCGGTCCTTATCTCCGTCGTCGCCGGCCTTGTCTTGGGAGTCTGGAACGGTTTCCTGGTGTCCACCATCGGCGTGCAGCCGATCATCGCCACGCTGGTGCTCATGACGGCCGGGCGAGGCGTGGCCCAGCTCATCACTGGCGGCCAGATCGTCTCCGTGTCGAACGACTCCTACAAGTCGATCGGCGCCGGGTACCTGTTCACTCTTCCGATCTCCATTCTGATCACCGCGGCTGTCTTCGCCCTGGCGGCGGTCCTCACCCGGCGGACCGCGCTGGGAACCCTGATCGAGGCGGTCGGGATCAATCCGGTCGCCAGCCGTCTGGCCGGGCTCCGTGCCCGGAACATCATGTGGATCGTCTACGTCTTCAGTGCAGTCTGCGCCGCCATCGCCGGCCTGATGATCAGCTCCAATGTCACGGCGGCCGACGCCAACAACGCCGGCCTGTACATCGAGATGGACGCGATCCTGGCGGTGGTCATCGGCGGCACGTCGCTGGCAGGCGGGCGGTACACCCTGGTGGGGACCGTCGTCGGGGCCTTCATCATCCAGACCCTGACCACCACCGTCTACACCCTGGGCATCCCGCCGGAAGTGACGCTGGTGTTCAAGGCACTCGTGGTCATCACCGTGTGCCTGCTGCAGGCGTCGAAGGCGCGGAACCTGCTCAGCCGCCTCAAGGCGGCACCCAAGCCCGCCGCTCAGGAAGCCGCAAAGGAAAAGGTCGCCATCTGATGTCCCCGCTGTCCACGCTTACGCCCCTGACCGTCAAGAAACCCTCACCGGCGCGCAACCGCCTCCGCGGGGGTGCACGCTATGCGCCGACGCTTGCCACCGTGGGTCTGTTCATCGCCATGTTCGCCGTGGGTGCTGGAATGTACCCGAGCTTCCTCTCCGGCCAGGTCTTCCTGAACCTGTTCATCGACAACACCTTCCTGATCGTGCTCGCCGTCGGCATGACCTTCGTGATCCTCACCGGCGGCATCGACCTTTCGGTGGGGGCCGTCGTCGCGCTGTCCATGATGGTGAGCGCCACGCTCCTGCAGCAGGGCTGGAACCCAGGGGCTGTCATCGTCCTGGTGCTGCTCATCGGCGGCGGGCTGGGGCTCCTGATGGGGCTGATCATCCAGTACTTCGACATCCAGCCCTTCATCGTCACCCTGGCCGGCATGTTCCTGGCCCGCGGCCTCTGCTACGTCATCAGCCTCGACTCGATCCCGGTTAACGAGGCATTCTTCACCGGCATGGCGCAAGCGCAGATCCCGCTGCCCGGGGACCTCTTCGTCTCCCCCGGCGTATTGCTGGCCCTCGGAATCGTGGCCGTGGCCTTCTTCGTCCTGCACCACACGCGCTTCGGCCGCACGGTCTACGCGATCGGCGGCAACGAACACTCCGCGATGCTGATGGGCCTGCCGGTAAAGGCCACCAAGATCCTGGTCTACGCCCTGAGCGGCCTGTGCTCGGCGATCGCCGGCATCCTGTTCTCCTTCTACAGCCTCTCCGGCTACAGTCTCGCGGCCCAGGGCATGGAGCTCGACGCCATCGCGGCCGTGGTCATCGGCGGCACACTGCTCACCGGCGGCACCGGCTACGTCCTGGGATCGGTCGTCGGCGTCCTGGTCCTGGGGATCGTCCAGACCTTCATCGCCTATGACGGAACCCTCAGTTCCTGGTGGACGAAGATCGTCATCGGCGGCCTGCTCCTCGTCTTCATCCTGCTGCAGCGGCTCTTCGCCCGGAAAGCCGGCTAACTGCTGTCCCCTTCCCGCACCTCACCTTCCCGCACGTCATCTCCGCACGTCGAAAGGACGTTTTTCAGCATGAATGATTCCGTCAACCGCCCGTTCTCCCGCCGGCTCTTCCTCGGCTCCGGAACCGCCGCAGCCGCCGCCTTCGCTGTCGCGGGTGCCGGAGGGGGGGCCCTGGCGGCTGCGTCCCCAGCCGCCGCAGCTCCTGCCGGCTCGGCTCCGCTGATCAACCCGGTGGTGCCGCAGCGGGCGGACCCGTGGCTCATGAAGCACACGGACGGCAAGTACTACTTCACCGGCTCGGTGCCCGAGTACAACCGCATCGTCGTGCGCTCCTCCCCCACCATTGCCGGACTGGGCAGCGCTTCCGAAGCGGTGGTGTGGACCCGGCCCGCTTCCGGAACCATGGGCGGCCACATCTGGGCGCCCGAGCTGCACCACTTCGACGGAAAGTGGCACATCTACTTCGCCGCCGGCGACAGCAACGACGTGTTCCGGGTGCGGATCTACGTGATTTCCACCGATGCGGCGGACCCGACCAACGCCGTCTGGGGAGCACCGGTCCGCGTCTACACGCACGCCGACACGTTCTCCCTGGACGCCACGACGTTCGAGCACGCCGGCACGCGCTACCTGCTCTGGGCGCAGAGCGACACCGGCGTGAACTCCAGCCTGTACATCGCCTCCATGTCGTCGCCGTCGACGCTCTCCAGCACCCCGGTCCGCATTGCCGTGCCGACGCTGGACTGGGAGACCCGCGGCTACAAGGTCAATGAAGGCGCCGCGGTGATCAAGCGGAACGGCCGCATCTTCGTCACCTTCTCCGCGAGCGCCACGGACGCCAACTACTGCATGGGCCTCCTGACGGCCGACGCCGGCGCCGACCTGCTCAACGCAGCATCCTGGACGAAGACACCCACTCCGGTGTTCACCACCAACGAGGGCTCGAAGCAGTACGGCCCGGGCCACAACTCCTTCACCGTCGATGAGGCCGGCAACGACGTGCTCGTGTATCACGCGCGGTCCTACCGGAACATCGTGGGCGATCCGCTGTACGACCCCAACCGGCACGCCCGGGTCCAGCGGCTGTACTGGAACGCGGACGGTACACCAAACTTCGGTGTACCGGTGGGCGACGGCGAACTGCCGGTCCGCCTGGAACCCGCCTCGGCTTCCGGCACTTTCCTGGCGCACGACGGCGTCACCGTCACCGCCGCTTCTTCCCCGGCGCTGGGCGCGTCCCAGTTCCGGCTCGCCCCGGGGTACGCCAAAAAGAACTCGGTGGTCATCGAACCGATCCTGACCAAGGGCCGTTATCTCCGGATGCAGGGGTCAGCGGTTTCGATCGCTACTACGGAGGGGTCGTCGTCGGCCTTGCTGCAGCGGGGCGGCCTCTCCGATGCTGCCGGCGTCTCGTTCGAGTCGGTCGATATGCCGGGTTCCTATCTGCTGCTTCGGAACGGGGCCCTCGTTTTGGCGAAGGTGGGGAAGGACGAGCGGGCTGCGGCCACGTTCTTCCTGCGCTCCTGAGGCTGCGCTCCTAGACTCCGGCACACTCCGGCTCCGGGGCGCGTTGGTAAGTGTGACTCGCTGGTGATGTGGTAATTGCCTGATGCAGGTTGCGATGAATGCAGGGCCGGCGGTTAATCCGCCGGCCCTGCATTCTTGTGTCCGCCGGCAGAACCGCCAGGTCGGGCGCATATTCTGAGGATTAGCCGTACTCCGATCCCGAAGGAAGCCCATGCCCGACGCCTCACGTCCCTTACAAAAGCTTGGATTCCTGACTATTGGCCTGTTCGATCCGGCGGCTCCCGCCGCGGGCCACCAATCCACTTTAGACATCATCGAACTTGGTGAGCGGCTTGGATTCGACAGCGCCTGGCTGCGGCACCGCCATCTGCAGTTCGGCATCTCCTCCCCCATTGCGATGATGGCCGCCGCCAGCCAGCGCACCTCCCGGATCGAGCTTGGAACCGCGGTAACCCCGCTGGGCTGGGAAAACCCCTTGCGCCTGGCCGAAGACCTGGCCACCGTGGACCTGCTCGCCGGGGGACGCATCAATCCGGGGCTGAGCGTGGGGGAACCAATGCACTACGACACAGTCAAGCACGAGCTGTACCCGGATTCCTCAGAGCTGGAGGACTTCGGCTACGGCCGCGTGGATCGGCTTGCCCGCCTGATCGCAGGGGAACCGGTGCGGGACTTTTCCGGCAAGCAAGGCGTGGTCGAGGAATTCTCCAACCGCGTCGAGCCGCACTCTCCCGGGCTGCGGGACCGCCTTTGGTACGGGGCGGGCAGCATGAAGTCGGCCGTCTGGGCCGGGGCAAACGGCTTCAATCTGCTCTCCAGCAGTGTGCTCTTTCCCGGCACGGATCAGGAACCGGACTTTGCCATAGTTCAGCAATCGCAGATCCGGGCCTTCCGGGAAGCCGCCGCGTCAGCCCACACGCATGCGCCGGCCCGGGTCTCCCAGGGCTTGGTGGTGATCCCGACCGATTCAGCGTCGACTGGTCAGCGGGAAAAGTACCAGCGGTACGTCGATGAGCGGACTCCCCGCACACGGGCGCTGCAGGGGCCAAAGGGCATGCTGTTCGCCCCGGATCTCATCGGCACCAGCGATGACATCGCCCAGCAGCTGTACGCCCACGCAGGATTCCGGGAAGTCGACGAGGTGGCCTTCGCACTGCCCTTCAGCTTCGACCACGAGGATTACGTCCAGATCCTCACCGACATCGCCGGCAAATTGGGTCCCGCCCTGGGATGGACTCCGGGGACCTTGCCCACCTGCAGTGGATGATCTGGTACCCATTGCCGCGGAGTCGGGAAGGGTCCAGCATGGGTTGCACCGGCCATTCATATCATCCAGAGGAGCAGCTATGAACGCCACCGCATACGGGATTGTGCATTTCTTTGCAGAGGGCACTAAGGAGCAGTACGAAGCCTCTATTGCCGCTGTTCATCCGGGGGAAGGGCGCTTGCCCGCCGGGCAGATCTTTCATGCCGCCGGTCCTTCGACGGGCGGCTGGACGATTATGGCTGTCCACGATTCCAAGGCGAGCTGGGAACAGTTCCGGGACAATACGCTTCTTCCTCGTTTCCAGCAGGGAATCGAGGGTGGTTTTACCTCCATGCCTGAGGAAACTGTTATCGACGTATACAAAATCATGCCCTAGGGACGGGCGCCTGCCGTCGGCTGTGTCATGAAGGCACCAACACTGACTGATGCCACAATCACCCTCCCGGCGGTCTACGGGATGTCGGCGTCAACGAATTGATCCAGTCATCAGGGGTTGCCAAGTCGACGTTCTACCGTCACTTCCCATCCAAGGACGATCTCGTCCTCGCGCCACCGCGACCCGACCGCAAATTCATCTCCAGCGTCGCCGTTTCAATCTTGAACCCGGAGGCTCGATCGCATCTCCACTTGACCTGACTCCCTCCATACCCTTGAAATTGACGCCCAAAGTAGCTCATCATTTCGCTTCATGGTGGAACGACCGATAGACCGGCAGAAAAAGCGAGGAAAACGGTGAAGCAGGGTCCTATCTCCGACGACGGCGACGCGGCCCGCCAACGCAGTTTAGATCCGAGCCACTCCCCCGGGACTCTTACGATCAACCAGTTGCTGCTTGAGAGCCGCATCGGGCTCGAGCGTGTTCATGCTTCGGATCTTGAGCGGGAGATGGCAGCGGGCGCCCTTGTTGTTGACACACGGCCGGCCGATCAGCGAGACCGCGACGGTGAGCTGCCCGGTGCCGTCGTCATTGACCGAACGTGCTCGAGTGGCGGCTCGACCCTTCCAGCCCCCACCGCCTCCCGATCGCTGACGACCCCGCACGGCGCATCGTAGTCGTCTGCAATGAGGGCTACAGCTCCAGCCTCGCAGCACACACCCTGCAGCGGCTGGGGCTGACCCGCGCGACCGACCTTATCGGCGGTTTTCAAGCCTGGGCAGCACTGTGCAGGCAGTCCGACTAAACCACGCCGGACAAGATGCACCCGGCTCTAAGGCTTGCAATTTCTTGATCTCATACTGCGCGTTGGCTGCGCCATTATTGATGCCGGCCAAGCACACTGGCCATAGCCTGCAAGGGTGCAGGACATCAGGCTGACAGCCGCCGAAGTGATACGGCTTCCGGCACCTTTGGGGCCGTGACGCACACCCGATGTGGGCGGGGAAGGAGTTGCGTAGTGCGCAGGGGGAAACAACTGAACGAGGGAGTTAGGCTGACGCTGGAAGTACAGCACCTCCAGAAACTCGTGGGGCAAGCTTCACGGGAGGCGGCAGAGTCATTTACCGCTGATTACATGGCCCTTCTCCCCGGGCTCGTTGAACAGATCATGTGCACCGTTCGTGCCCGGGACAGGGATGTGGCGCTGGATGCTTCACTGAACTTGAAGACGAAATCGTGGCTGGTCGGTGCGCTACGAATGAACCAGCTGTGCAGTGAACTTGAGCTGGCCTTGGCACTGGGCGACTGGGCCGCCGCAAGTGCCGTCGCACGAGACATCGAACTCCACCTTCCGCGCCTGCAGAAAGCCCTCCAGGCCGGTCCCCACCTCGCGCTCTGTATTCGGCGGCCGGGTGCACTCCAGACCACCATGGCGTCCTGATCCTCTAGCCGCCGGAATCCCGTTATCGGGATCCAAGTAGGACGGGTTGAAACAGGCAAGGGAACTGACCCCGCGGCGGCCGTGCCCCGAAGGCTACACTGGCGGGCATGAGCATGAAAGTCAGGTACCGATGACCACCCCCACCGTCAATCACCAGAGGACTGCGCTGGTTGTAGGCGCAAGCGGCATCGCTGGCTCGGCCATTGTCGAGCAACTGAATCGAAATGGTGGCTGGACAGTTCTTTCGCTGTCCAGGAATCCGGTAACCGGTTCGCCCGCCAGGCACATCGCGGCGGATCTGTTGTCAGCGGACAGCCTCGCCATGGCACTTGGCAATGAGAAACCCACGCACGTGTTTTTCACCGCGTGGGCGAGGCAGGACACCGAGCAAGAAAACATCGCCGTCAACGCAGCGATGCTTCGCAACCTGCTCGATGCTTTGAGGGATGCCCCCGTCGAACACGTGGCACTGATGACCGGCCTAAAGCACTACCTGGGCCCGTTCGAGTCATACGGGGCCGGCCCTGTTCCGGACACCCCCTTCCGCGAGGAAGAGCCCCGGTTGCCGGCACCGAACTTCTATTACGCGCAGGAGGACGAGCTGTGGGCGGCAGCGGAACGTCAGGGTTTCCGTTGGTCCGTGCACCGTTCGCACACTGTGATCGGTCATGCCGTGGGTAACGCAATGAACATGGGCCTGACATTGGCGGCACAGGCAACCTTATGCAAGGAGCTCGGCAAGCCCTTCGTCTTTCCCGGATCCGAGACGCAATGGAACGGCCTCACGGACATGACCGACGGTGAACTCCTTGCCGAGCACATGATCTGGGCCGCCACCACAGAAAACGCGGGCAATCAGGCCTACAACGTGGTCAACGGTGACGTCTTCAGGTGGCGCTGGATGTGGCCGAAGCTGGCTGCTTACTTTGGCGTAACAGCCGAAGGCTACGAGCGTTCACCAAGGCCGCTCGAGGAACAGATGCACAGCATGAACCAGGAATGGGGCAAAATCGCCGCCACGCACGGTCTCGCCGAGGCCGACTTGTCACGTGTGGCATCGTGGTGGCACACGGACGCCGACCTGGGACGCCAAATGGAGGTTCTCGCAGACATGAGCAAGAGCCGCCTGGCCGGCTTTACCGGCTACAGACGCACGGAAGACTCTTTCCAGCGGCTTTTCGACCGTTACCGCGCAGAGAAGATAATCCCCTGACCGCTTGACAGAAGCGGTCAGGGGAGCGCGCTGGCGGGCTCCCGGGGCGTCAGGACGAACAGACTTCCCAGCACCATAACGACGCCGATCCACCCCAGCGCCGGCAACCGCTCCCCCACGACCACGACCGCCAGCACGGCGGCGACGACGGTCTCCATGAGGGAAAGGCCCGTTGCGGTGCTGGCGCGGACGCGGGCCAGCCCCCACCCGAACAGGACGTAGCCTGCGAACATCGGCACAAGCGCCATATAGGCCCCCACCGTGAAATTGGTCCACGACTCAAGGATCGGCCGGCCTGTCATGGCGAGCACGGGCATCAGCAGCAGTCCGCCCAGCCCGAACACCGCACCCATGGCGGCCCGGGACGGCACTCCCCCGCTGATCAGGCGGTGAGCGGCCCACGAATACAGCGCGTAGGTCACGCCCGCCACCAGCCCCAGACCGACACCAGCGGGCACCGCCCAGGTGCCGGCAAGGGCGCCGGGACGTTCCGCACCGTCACCGGCAAAACTCAGCAGCCCGGCGCCTGCCACCCCGATCAGCGCGCCGAGCAGCCAGCGGCGGGTCAGCACCTTCTTCTCCGCCAACCGCTCGATAACCGCCGACGCCAGGGGAGCCGAGCCGATCGAGACCACCGTTCCGAGCGCCACGCCAGCAAGCCGCATGGAACTATAAAAGGCTAGAGGGTAAACTGCGACGGCGGCCGCCCCCAGAACGACGAGCAGCCACCGGCCGCGGAGGTTGACCCAATGGGACGCTATCGGCTGCACCGCACACAGCGCCTGGAGCAGCCCGCCCATGCCCATCGCCACGGCACCGATGGCGAGCGGACTCACGGACGGCGCAAACGTGGCAGCCGTTCCCGTCGTGCCCCAAAGCGCCGACGCCCCCACAACGAAAATGGCACCGAGAAGGGGCCCGTTCATACGGCCAAGCAGCGCCCTCACAGCTGCTCCAACATCTGGGCAGCGATCATCCGGGCCTCCTGCAGGCAGCCGTCTTCGCCTTCAAGGCCCGCCCTGGCCATGGAACCCTCCAGCAGGAAGGCCAGGTGCCGCGCCTTCCTGGCCGCCGTCTTATCCTGCCCACGCAGCAGCTCCGCGACGTGCTTGCGCAGGAGGCCCTCGACTTCTTCCTTGTGCTGCCGCACGGCCTGCCGCCCCGGAGCCCCCGCGGGCAGTTCCGCGGCGGCATTAAGCAGCCCGCAGCCCCTGAAGCCGTGTTCGTAGGCGAAGTTCGCGTGGTCAATGTAGGCGTCGAACACTGCCAGAACCCGTTCCCGGGGAGCGGCCGCCACCGCAACCCGCCCCCGGTAGAGAGTTAGCCATTCCTCGTGGCGGGCAGCGAGGTAGGCCGCCACCAAATCCGCCTTGGAAGTGAAGTTGTTGTAGAGGCTTTTCTTGGCCACACCGGCCGCAGCCGTAATGGAGTCGATGCCCGTGGCGGAAACCCCGTCGGCATAGAAGAGCCGCGCCGCAGCCTCGAGGAGAGCTGCGCGGGCCGGCGGCCGCTTCGTTGCTGACTGGCCTTCAGGTGAAGCCACGGAAATACCTCCAACACTAAGCTGAGTAGGTAGACCAGTCTACCTACTCACCATCCCCGCCCTCAAGAGGCGATGGAACCGGGCCAGGCGGGAGCCGTCGTCGTCACCAATTTGTGTCTTGCTTCACAGCGCCACCACGGATAATATTGCCCAAGATTGTTAGCGCTAACAGAAATGTTGGAGCAGCCGGGGTCTCCGCTCCGGAATGACAGCCCTCCGGTGCCGGTCCTGCGGAACGGCCTCGGTACGCCGGACACGAGTGGCCGGCGACGGCGGAAAGTACATACGCTTTCCGCTCAAGCACCGATTCGTGGCTAACCAGGCCACGGAAGGAGAATAACGTGAGAATCAAGAAACTGCTGGGCGCCGTCGCCGTCGTCCTGGCTGTGACGGTGGGGGCCACCGGCTGCGGCAGCCGCCCCGGCGCCACCACCGGAACCAGCAGCGCCGACGCTGCCGGCGCCCTGGTGGGAATCTCCATGCCGACGCAGACGTCGGAGCGGTGGATCGCTGACGGCAAGAACGTCTCGGACTCCCTGGCCAAGCTCGGCTATAAGACGGACCTCCAGTACGCCAATGACGACATTCCCACCCAGGTTTCCCAGATTGAGAACATGCTGACCAAGGGCGCGAAGTCCCTGATCGTCGCGGCCATCGACGGCACCACGCTGACAGATGTCCTGGCGAAGGCCAAGGAACAGAACGTCAAGGTCATCGCCTACGACCGGCTCATCAACGGCACTCCGAACGTTGATTACTACACCACCTTTGACAACTATGAGGTGGGCGTCCAGCAGGCAACGTCCCTGCTGACCGGCCTGGGCCTGGTGGATGCCTCCGGCAAGAAGGTCGACGGCAAGGGCCCGTTCAACGTGGAACTGTTCGCGGGCAGCCCGGACGACAACAACGCCAACTTCTTCTGGACCGGCGCCATGGACACCCTGAAGCCGTACCTGGATGCCGGCACCCTCAAGGTTCCCAGCGGCCAGACCAAGTTCGAGCAGGCGGCCATCCTGCGCTGGCAGGCCGCAACCGCCCAGAAGCGGATGGAAGACATCCTCACCGCCGCTTACGGCTCCGGCAAGAAGCTCGACGGCGTGCTGTCACCTTACGACGGCCTCTCCATCGGCATCATCTCCGCCCTGACCAGCACCGGCGGCTACTCCAAGGGCGCCCTGCCGGTAGTGACCGGCCAGGACGCGGAAAAGGGCTCGGTGAAGTCCATCGTCGCCGGCGAGCAGTACTCCACGATCTTCAAGGACACCCGCAAGCTCGGCGAGCAGGCCGTGAAGATGGTGGACGCCGTCCTGAAGGGCCAGGAGCCCGAGGTCAACGACACTAAGACCTACAACAACAAGGTCAAGGTTGTCCCGGCGTACCTGCTGAAGTCCGTCATTGTCACCAAGGACAACTACAAGCAGGAACTGATCGACTCCGGTTACTACACGGACGCCGACATCAAGTAGCAGCACCGCACCAAGCACGGCGGGGGCGCCTGCAGCCGCAGGCGCCCCCGCACCCCCAACAGATCGACCCACCGAAACAGATCAGCTCATCGAACAGATCAGCGGGAAATAACCAATGAACGTACCCATTCTTCAGATGCGCGGGATCACCAAGACCTTCCCCGGCGTCAAGGCCCTCCAGGACGTCACCCTGGATGTGAACCGCGGCGAGGTCCACGCGATCTGCGGCGAAAACGGGGCAGGCAAGTCCACCCTGATGAAGGTGCTCTCCGGCGTCTACGCCCACAACACCTTCGAGGGCGACATCCTCTTCGAGAACGAACCGTGCGACTTCGCGTCCATCAGCGACAGCGAGAAGCGCGGCATCGTGATCATCCACCAGGAGCTGGCACTGAGCCCGTACCTGTCCATCGCGGAAAACATCTTCCTGGGCAACGAACTGGCCTCCCGCGGCTGGGTCGACTGGCGCAAGACCAACCTGGAAGCAGCCAAGCTGCTGGCCCGGGTGGGCCTGAGCGAGAACCCGGTCACCCCCATCCAGCACATCAGCGTGGGCAAGCAGCAACTCGTCGAAATCGCCAAGGCGCTGTCCAAGGAAGTGAAGCTGCTGATCCTGGACGAGCCCACCGCAGCCCTGAACGACGAGGACTCCGACCACCTGCTGGACCTGATCCTGCACCTGAAGGGCCAGGGCGTCACCAGCATCATCATCAGCCACAAACTCAACGAGATCCGCAAGGTAGCGGACGCCGTCACCATCATCCGCGACGGCAAGTCCATTGAGACCCTGCGCGTGGACCAGGGCGAGATCACCCAGGAGCGCATCATCCGCGGCATGGTGGGCCGCGACCTGGACAGCCTCTACCCCGAACGTGAACCGCAGATCGGCGAGGAAGTCCTGCGCATCGAAGACTGGACGGTCCAGCACCCGCAGGACCACACCCGCACCGTGGTCCACAACGCCAGCCTCAACGTCCGCAAGGGCGAAGTGGTGGGACTCGCCGGCCTCATGGGCGCAGGCCGCACCGAACTGGCCATGAGCGTCTTCGGCCGGACGTACGGCCGGGCCGTTTCCGGAAAAGTGTTCAAACACGGCAAGGAAATCAACACCTCCACCGTCCCCGAGGCCATCCGCCACGGCATCGCCTACGCCACGGAGGACCGCAAGCACTACGGCCTGAACCTCATTGAGGACATCAAGCGCAACATCTCCATGGCGGCCCTGCCAAAGCTCTCCAAACGCGGCTGGGTGGACGGCAACCAGGAAACCACGGTGGCCAACAGCTACCGGAAGAGCATGAACATCAAGGCCCCGTCCGTCGCGGCCATCACCGGCAAGCTCTCCGGCGGCAACCAGCAAAAAGTGGTCCTGAGCAAATGGATGTTCTCCGACCCCGACGTGCTGATCCTGGACGAGCCCACCCGGGGCATCGACGTCGGCGCCAAGTTCGAGATCTACACGATCATCGCCGAGCTCGCCGCCCAGGGCAAAGCCGTCATAGTGATCTCCTCCGAACTCCCCGAGCTCCTGGGCATCTGCGACAGGATCTACACCCTGTCCGCGGGCCACGTCACGGGCGAAGTCCCCATCGCCGAGGCCTCCCAGGAAACCCTCATGCACTACATGACAAAAGAGAAGGAATAACGGACATGTCCGCCCTACGAGAATCCCTCGGCTTCCTGGCAAGCCGCCTCCGCCAGGTCGGCATCTTCGTCGCCCTGATCCTGATCGTCCTGCTGTTCCAAGTCCTCACCGACGGGATCCTGCTCCAGCCGCAGAACGTCAGCAACCTCGTCGTCCAGAACAGCTACATCCTCATCCTGGCCATCGGCATGGTCATGGTCATCATCGCCGGGCACATCGACCTCTCCGTCGGCTCCATCGCCGGGTTCATCGGCGCCGTCGCCGGCGTCATGATCGTCCACTGGGGCTGGGCCTGGTGGGCAGCGATCCCGGCGTGCCTCCTCGTCGGCGCCCTCGTGGGTGCCTGGCAGGGGTACTGGATCGCCTACGTGGGCATCCCCGCGTTCATCGTCACCCTGGCCGGCATGCTGATCTTCCGCGGCCTGACCCTGATCACCCTGAAGAACCAGCAGATCACCCCCTTCCCGGATGAACTCCGCGCCCTCGGCGGCGGCTTCCTCCCGGACATCTCCGGCGGCACCTCGGTGCTCGAATGGCTCACCGTGATCCTCGGCGTCGGCGGCACCGCTGCCCTCCTGTTCCAGTCCATCAAGGAACGCCGCGTCCGCCGCAAGTTCAACCTGGAAAACGAACCCATGGCCTGGTTCGCCACCAAGACCGCGTTCATCGCCGTGCTGATGCTCATCATCACGTTCCTCCTCGCCAGCTACCGGGGCACCCCGATCGTGCTGCTCGTCCTCGCCGGCCTGGTCATCGCCTACTCGGCACTGATGAACAACAGCATCTTCGGCCGCCACACCTACGCCATCGGCGGAAACCTGCACGCCGCCGAGCTCTCCGGCATCAAGACCAAGGCTGTGACCTTCCGGCTCTTCGTGAACATGGGCGTCCTCGCCGCCCTGGCCGGCCTGATCTTCACGGCCCGCCTGAACTCGGCGCAGCCCGCCGGCGGCACCGGCTTCGAACTGGACTCCATCGCGGCCGCCTTCATCGGCGGCGCGGCGGTCCAGGGCGGCATCGGAACCGTGGCCGGTGCCATGATCGGCGGCCTCATCATGGGCGTCCTGAATAACGGCATGTCCATCCTCGGCCTCGGCACCGACTACCAGCAGCTCATCAAGGGCCTGGTGCTGCTGCTCGCCGTCGGCTTCGACATCTTCAACAAGAACCGCGCCGGCGGCGGATCGTCCATCGCCAAGCGCTTCAAGCTCCGGACCACGCCACCCGCCACCGAAACCAAGGCACCGGCAGCAACCGCGGCACCGGCCGAACCGGCCGCGCCGGTGGCAGCCGGCAGCCGCGAATCAGAGACCGCCTAACCGCCGGCCATCGGCCATCAGAAAGGACACGCCATGACCGCCTCCCTCGATTCCATCGACATCCGCGTCACGAGCCGGCACGCCCTGGACGAGCACCTCGAAGCAGCCGTGAAGGACCTCCAGGACCTGGCGATGCTCACGGGCACGCACGGTATCCTGGTCACGCGTCACCGGCCCGGAAACTACACGGCCGCACTTTCCGAGCAGGTCCCGTTCGGCATGACGCGCGAAGTCATCCACTGACGCGTTAGCAAATCCGCCGAGTCCCTCCCCGGATCACTGCGGGAGGGACTCGGCGTTTAAACGTTTAAAAGCAGTGAAGGTCGACGGCGGTTCAGCCCGCCAGGGTGCCCAGCGGACGGGAGACGCGGAGCTGCCCGTCCTCGATGAGCCAGTTCACGGATTCGAGTACGGCCTGTTCGGGCTCGTACCGCGGCGCGTAGCCAAGGAGGGACTTGGCCTTCTCGATGGTGAAGCAATGGCTGCGGTGGAGGTGGCCCCAGCTGGACTCGGCATAGTCTGCTGTGGTGGACCGGCGGAACTCGTCCCAGGTGACTGTTTCCAGCCTCGCCGTCTGCCCGAACCAGGCGGCGGCGGTCTCGGCATAGCCGCGGACGCTGAGCGCGGTGGGCGCGACGATGTTGAAGTCCTCCCCGGCGGCCGCGTCCCGGTGCCCGATGGCCTTCTCGAACGCCTGGGCGACGTCGTCGGCGTGCACGTGGTGCATCATCTCGGCGCCGCTGCCAGGGACCTGCAGGGGCTCACCAGCCGAAAGCGTGTGCCATACGGCCGGGTCGAGGTTCCCGAGCGGACCGGTGGGGTGCCAGCCGGGACCGACGATGTGGCCGGGGTGCAGGGATGTGGTGACCAGACCGCCGTCGGCCGTCTCTTCCTTCAGCATCCGCGCGATCCGGTCCTTCTGGATGCCGTACTCGTCAAATGGTGCGGCGGCCGAATCGGAACCTTCGGCGATGGGCAGCTTGAGGCTCTTGCCGTAGCGCCAGATGGAGCCGCAGTGCACCAAATGCCCGATCTCGCCGCGGAGGCGGCTGACCAGCGCGGTCGCAGACTCGAGCGTGAAGCAGACCAGATCGACGACGACGTCGGCCTGCAGTCCCGCTACCCTGTCACCGAAAGCGCCGTCCCGGTCTTCCTGTTGCCGGTCGGCAACGACTTGGCGCACCTGCTGCCATTCCGGTGCGTCGGCATAGATCCTGGAGGTCCCGCGGCTGATGTTGATGACCTCGTGGCCAGCACGGACCAGGCGCGGGACCAGGAAGGTGCCGATGTGGCCGCTGCCGCCGATGACAATAATTTTCAAACCCATGGCATCCACAGTAGGGGCCGGACCGGGGCCAGAGGGAGGCCCTGCCGAGGCCACCCACGCACTCGCCGCTGCGTCAGCCTGCCGGCGGCGCCGTGGAGCCCCGCACCACGAGCTTGGGGTTGAGGACCGAAGCCGCTGCCGAGGGGCCATGGGCCATGTCGGACAGCAGCATCCGGATGCAGCGCGCGCCGAGCTCCTTGAAGCCCTGGTTCACTGTGGTCAACGGCGGGACAAAGTAGGCGGCCTCCGGTTGGTCGTCGAACCCCACCACGCTAATGTCTTCCGGCACGCGCAGGCCTGCCTCGCTGAACGCGCGCAGCGCACCCAGGGCCATCTGGTCGTTCGCCGCGAACACGGCGGTGACGTTGCCTGCCGCTGCCAGTTCCTGTCCGGCGCGGTAGCCGCTTTCAGCGCTCCAGTCCCCCTGGATCAGCACGCCCTCCGGCACGCCGGCCTGCTCCAGCGTGCGCCGCCAGCCTTCGGTCCGGGCGGCGGCGTCAATCCAGTCCTGCGGCCCCGAAACGTGGGCGATCGCAGTGTGGCCAAGGTTCATCAGGTGCTGCACGGCAAGGGCCGCACCAACGCGCTGGTTCACGGCCGCGACCGTCAGGTGCTCGTCCGCCCCGAACCCCACGGCCACCAGCGGGACGGACAGGGCAATGGTGTGCAGCGATTTCAGCATGGTCTCGTGCGGAACGATCACTACGATCCCGTCCACGGACTGGAGCAGGAAGTGTTCCAGGGCATCGTGGATGCCGGCGGTGGTCACCTCGCTGAGGCTGGCCATGCTGACGGAATAGCCCTCGTTCCGGGCTGCCTGCTGGACGCCCAGCAGCGTATTGGCCGGGCCGTAGTGGGCCGTGCCGGCGCCTAGGACCCCGATGGCCTGCGATCGCCGGGTGACCAGGCTGCGCGCTGCGGTGTTGCGGCGGTATCCCAGCTCGGCGATGGCACGTTCCACACGCCGGCGGGTCTGGGCACTGACATTGGGATGGGTGTTGAGCACCCGCGACACGGTCTGGTGGGACACGCCCGCGAGGCGCGCCACGTCCTCCATGACGGGAGGACGTGGCGTTGCCTGAGCGCTCACGTGGCGAAGATGCTCCAGGATGCCTCGTGCGCGGCGCCCGGCTCCAGCCGGATCAGGTCCACGCCACTGTTGAAGGCATCAGGAGGGCAGGTCATGGGTTCCACGGCAAGGCCCAGCCGGTTGGGGGCCGGCGGCTGCTTGTCGGCGGTGTGGATCTGGAGCCACTGGCAGGTGCGGTCCCAGGCCATTCCGACGCCGGTCCCGCCCGGGTCCCGGACCAGCACGCGGGCCTGCCCGCCGGCGTCGGGCGTACCGCCGTCGAACGCTATGTCGGTGAACGCGTGGTCGATCTCTGTGGTGCCGATGGCGCGCGGCGTGCGGAAGTCGAAGTCATGCCCTTCCACGGTGCGCGTTTCCTTGGGCAGCAGCCGGTCCGGGGTCACCTCGAGGAACCGCCCGGCGGGGATCTGAAGGGTCCACTCGTCGAGCGGCGCCGGCCCAGCCACCAGGTAGGGGTGCGGGCAGACGCCGTACGGCGCCACGGTTCCGCCAAGGTTCGACGCCGTGACCCGGCTGTGCAGGCCGTCCTCCGCCAGCCGGTACTCGACGACGATGTGCACCTCGTGCGGGTATCCCGCCGTCGGCTGTGGCGTGCAGGACAGCGTCACCGACGAGTCGCTCTGCGACTCCAGGTCCCAGTCGAGGGGGAACGCCAGCCCGTGCAGGGCGCAGCCGCGGTCGGTTTCGTTGACGGGGACCTCGTACTCGGCGCCGTCGAACGTGTACCTGCCGTCGGCGATCCGGTTGGGCCAGGGCGCAGCGACGATGCCCCTGTAGTCGGGAATGGGGCCGCCCTCCGGGAACGGAACGATGAGGTCCCGTCCCCGGTGGCGCAGCTCACGCAGCGCACCGGCCTGCGCCGTGACAACGGCGGTGTAGTCGCCCGCCCGGATCTTGAACTCCGCCGCCGCCCCGGACTCGGTCACAGCCTGCCGGCCAGCCTGTAGTAGGCGGCGTTCCAGGCCAGTTCCTTCTTGAACTGCTTGAGGGTGGTGCCTTCGTCGATGGTGAGCAGCTCGGTCTGCGCGATCTCGGCGAAGTCCTCGAACACGTCCACGCCCACCTGGGTGGAAAGAACGGTGTGGTGCGCGGCCCCGGCCGTCAGCCAGGCTGCGGCGGAGGTGGCGAAGTCGGGCTTCGGTTCCCAAAGGGCCCGCGCTACAGGCAGGTTGGGCAGCGGCTCGTCGAGGTCGACGACGTCGACGGCGTTGGCGACCAGGCGGAACCGGTCGCGCATGTCGGACAGTGCGACGACGACACCGGGACCGGCGTCGGTGTCGAAGACCATGCGGACCGGGTCTTCCTTGCCGCCGATGCCCAGCGGGTGGATTTCGACGCGCGGCTTGGAGGCCGTCAGCGAGGGGCAAACCTCCAGCATGTGGGCGCCGAGGATCTTCTCCTGGCCGGGCACCAGGTGGTAGGTGTAGTCCTCCATCAGCGAGGCGCCGCCAGGCAGTCCGGCGCCCATGACCTTGGCGGCGCGGATCAGGATGGCGGTCTTCCAGTCGCCCTCGGCACCGAAGCCGTAGCCGTCGGCCATGAGCCGCTGGACGGCCATGCCCGGCAGCTGCCGCAGTTCGCCGAGGTCCTCGAAGGACGTGGTGAAGGCGGCGGAGCCGTTGGCTTCGAGGAAGCTGCGCAGGCCGAGCTCGATGCGGGCGCTGTAGCGGAGGGACTCATGGCGCGCTCCGTCGGAGCGGAGCTCCGGCGCCACGTCGTAAAGCCGCTCGTACTCAGCAACCAAAGTGTCGACGTCGGACTCCGCGGCGCCGTGCACGGCGTCGGCGAGCTCGTTGACGGACCAGGTGTTGACCGAGACGCCGAAGCGCAGCTCCGCCTCGGTCTTGTCGCCTTCGGTGACGGCAACGTTGCGCATGTTGTCCCCGAAGCGGGTCAGCTTCAGGTTCCGGACGGCGGCCCAGCCGGCGGAGGCGCGCTGCCAGACGCCCACCTGGCGGGCGACCTCCGGGTTGGACACGTGGCCCACGACGGTCTTGCGCGGCACGCCCAGCCGGGACTGGATGTAGCCGAACTCGCGGTCGCCGTGCGCGGCCTGGTTCAGGTTCATGAAGTCGAAGTCGATGTCCGCCCACGGCAGCTCGACATTGGCCTGGGTGTGCAGGTGCAGCAGCGGCTTGCGGAGCAGGTCGAGGCCCTGGATCCACATCTTGGCCGGGGAGAACGTGTGCATCCATGCCGTCACGCCGATCACGGAATCGTCCGAGTTGGCTTCCAGCGCGGTCCGGCGGATGGCGTCCGAGTCCGTCAGCACGGGCTTCCAGACGAGCTTGACCGGGACGTCCGAGGACTCGTTCAGGGCGGCAGCGATCTCCTGGGACTGGGCCGCCACCTGCTTCAGGACATCCTCGCCGTAGAGGTGCTGGCTGCCGGTGAGGAACCAGACCTCGTAGTGCTCGAGGGAGGTGTTGTGGGCGCTGGGCATTGGTGTCTCCTTTGAAAGTCTTGGGTGTGTGGCCGCGCTATGGGGGCCACGGGTGGGGCCGGAACTAGCGGCCGTAAACGTTCTGGTAGCGGTCGTAGAGCGACTCGATCTGGGCCGGGTCGATGGCCAGCGGTTCACCGAGCTGCCGGGAAACGTGGACCGTGCGGGCCACTTCCTCGCACATGACGGCGGCCTTGACTGCCGAGCGGGCGTCCTTGCCGATGGTGAACGGGCCGTGGTTTTGCATGAGCACCGCCGGGGAGTTGGATCCTCGCAGTGTTTCCACGATGCCGCGGCCGATCGAATCGTCGCCGATGAGCGCGAACGGGCCCACCGGGATGGGGCCGCCGAATTCATCGCCCATCATCGTGAGCACGCACGGGATCTCCTCACCGCGCGCTGCCCAAGCCGTGGCGTAGGTCGAGTGGGTGTGGACCACACCGCCGACGTCGGGCATGTTCCGGTAGACGTAGGCGTGCGCGGCGGTATCGGACGACGGCGTGAGGTCCGGGTTCTCCCACTGGGCCGGGACGCCGTCGGCGTCTGCGCTCAGGCTGCTGACCGGGGAGCCGTAGAGGTCAGTGACCACCATGAGTTTCGGGGCCAGGTCGTCGTAGGAGACGCCCGAGGGCTTGATGACCATGAGGTCGTAGCCGGGGATCCGGCCGGAGACATTCCCTGCCGTCCAGACCACAAGGCCGTACCGGGTCAGCTCGGCGTGCAGTTCGCAGACCTCGCGGCGGATACGGGCAATGGTTTCCAGCAGTGCGCTCACGCCGAAACCTCCTCAGTGGTCAGGGACTCAGTTTGCAGGGCCTGTGTGTTTAGGTGCGCGGCGTTGCGCTGGATGGCCTTGAGCCGGTGCATGACCTCGTTGGTTCCGCGGCCGAAGTAGTCGTGCAGGGTCCGGTACTCGCGGAACAGTGCGTCGTACGCCGCGACGTTCTCCGGGATCGGAGTGTAGACGGCGCCCGGTGCGGCACCCATCGCCTCGGACGCGGCCCGGACATCGGCGTACTTCCCTGCGGCAACGGCCGCGTGGATGGCCGAACCCAGGGCCGGGCCCTGGGTGGAACCGATGGTGGAGAGCTGGAGGCCGGTCACGTCGGAGTAGATCTGCATCAGGAGCTTGTTCTTCAGCAGGCCGCCGGCCACGATGAATTCCTTCACCGGAACGCCGGAATCCCGGAAAGCCTCCACGATGGTGCGGGTGCCGAAGGCGGTGGCCTCGAGCAGCGCCCGGTAGATGTCCTCGGGCCGGGTGGCGAGGGTCTGGCCCACAACCACGCCGGAAAGCTCGTGGTCCACCAGCACGGAGCGGTTGCCCGAGTGCCAGTCGAGGGCAATCAGACCGTGCTGGCCGATCGCCTGCCCGGACGCCAGGTCCGTCAGGTATTCGTGGATGCCCTGCCCGGCGTCAGCCGCGGCCTGGTGGTATCCGGGCGGGACACCGTACTTGGTGAACCAGCCGAAGATGTCGCCCACGCCGGACTGTCCGGCCTCGTAGCCCCAGAGCCCGTCGACGATGCCCCCGTCCACCACGCCGCACATTCCCGGCACCTCATGGAGCTCCGCGCCGTTCATGACGTGGCAGGTGGAGGTGCCCATGATGGCCACGAGCTGGCCCGGCTCCACAGCCTTCGCTGCCGGGGCGGTGACGTGCGCGTCCACGTTGCCCACGGCGACGGCGATGCCCTCCGGCAGTCCGGTCCAGACGGCGGCCTCGGCGGTCAGGTAACCCGCGGCGTCGCCCAGGCGGCCGATGGTGTGGTCCAGCTTGGCGCTCACGAAGTCCTTGAACTGCGGGTTCAGGGCGGCGAGGAACTCCTCAGACGGGTAGTGCCCGTCCTGGTAGATGCCCTTGTAGCCGGCGGTGCAGGCGTTGCGGACGTAGTTGCCGCAGAGCTGCCAGACGATCCAGTCGGCAGCCTCCACCCAATGGTCCATCTCGGCGTAAGCCTCGGGGTCCTCTTCCAGCAGCTGCAGTCCTTTGGCAAACTCCCACTCGGACGAAATCAGCCCGCCATAGCGCGGCAGCCAGGACTCGCCCAGCTCGGCGGCCAAGGCGTTGATCCTGTCGGCCTGGCCCTGCGCGGCGTGGTGTCGCCAGAGCTTGACGTAGGCGTGCGGCCGGTTGGCGTAGCCCGGCAGTTCGTTGAGCGGGGTGCCGTCTGCTTTGACGGGAACCATGGTGCAGGCGGTGAAGTCCGTGGCAATTCCAACGACGGCGGCCGGGTCGATTCCGGCGTCCGCAATCGCGGCGGGAACAGCGTGCCGCAGCACGTCCCGGTAGTCGTTGGGTACCTGCAGGGCCCATTCCCCGGGCAGCCTGGCGGCTGCTCCATCCGCAGCACCAGCGACATCCGCGGGGAGCGCTTCGGTGACTACCGCATGCGGGTAGTCGAACACGCCGCTGCCGAGTTCCTTGCCGTCCCGGACCCGCACAACCACGGCCCGGCCGGACAGGGTGCCGTAGTCCACCCCGATGACATAGTTTTCGCTGCCGTCTGCTGTGACGTCCATGAATCCTCCATATAAAGGCCCGTTTGCTTTCCGGGCTGAAACTATTGTGAGCGCTAACAACTTGCTGCGTCAAGTACCTACTTTGATGACTTCCTGGTTACTGCGAGCCAGGTCCTCCGCGGCTTAGTTCCCCGCGAGCGCGCCAGGGGAATCCGTGGTGCCCTGCCGCTGCACCGACGCACGTGGTGCTGCGGCGGTCTGGCGGATGATCAGCTCGGGCAGCCGCCGTTCGAGGTTGTGCGTGGAGTCCCCGGCTATCTTCCGCATCAGCAGCCTGAAGGCGTCGTGGCCCAGCATCACGAAGTCCTGGCTGACCGTGGTCAGGGGCGGCAGCCAGAAACGCGCCAGCGGGTGGTCGTCGAAGCCCACCACACTGAAATCCTGTGGCACAGTCTTGCCCTGGGCGGCAAGGCCGCTGATGAGGCCAATGGCCAGGTCATCATTGCCGCAAAACAGGGCCGTGACGTCGTGTCTGTTGGCGATCGCCTTTCCCAGGGTATGGGCGCTGGCCGGTTCCCAGGTCGCCTGTAACACTGGCGGCACCCTCGCGCCCGCATCCTTGAGCGCCTTCCTCCAGCCCTGGGTTCGCCCATCCTCGCGCCGCGAGGGCGGGATGGCCACATGATGCACGGTCTCGTGGCCCAAGTCCAGCAGATACCGCGTGGCGGCGGCCGCGGCCTTGGCCTCCTCGAAAACGGCCTGCGAGTGCCGGGCCTCGCGGGTTCCGGACATGACCGCCACCGGGATCCCTGCCGGAAGTGCACGCAGCGCCGCAACACCGGGCGGATCGAATTTGAGCACCACAATTCCCGCCACCTGCTGCCCTAGCAGCAGGTCAACAGCGCGCTGAACCTCGGTATCCTGGGTGCTTTCCACCACGGTGATGACCACGGTGTAGCCGGCGGCGCGGGCCGCCTCCTCGACGCCCTGGATGGCAGAGGCATAGCCGTACCGTGAGGTGTTCCCTGCGATGACGCCGATGATCGACCCGCGGCCGGAGACCAGGGCGCGGGCCGCGCTGTTGGGCCGGTATCCAAGCTGGGCGATTGCGTCGTGGACCCGCTTGGTCTTCTCGGAGCTGACCCGCTGCTTTCCGGTCAGGACCCGGGACACAGTGGGTACAGAAACCCCGGCCACACGGGCCACGTCGCCTATGGAGGGCGGCCGCACCTCGGAAGGGATCGACATGAGTTTGAGGTTCCGTTTCATAGTTGCGCTGGGGGTATTCGGTGCTACCACCAGCTTAGGGTCAGGGGCTTCGGGCCTACTTCACCGCGCCGCTGGTGACGCCGGCGATGATTTTCCGTTGGGCCAGGATGAACACGATGAGCAGCGGAAGGCTCATCAGGATGATGTAGGCAAAGATCAGGTGCCAGTTCTGCAGGTAGAGGCCGGAGCTGGCCACCTGGTAGAGGTTCAGGGGCAGTGTGTCGATGCGGCCGCCGATGACGAACAGTGCGTAGAAGACGTCGTTCCAGACGTAGAGGCAGATCAGAATGGTCGCCGTTGACAGCACCGGCACGAGCAGCGGAAGGATTATGGTGAGGAACACCTTCACCGGACCGGCGCCGTCCATCCGGGCTGCCTCCTCCAGCTCCAGCGGAATGGTCCGGACGAAGCCTGTGACGAAGAAGATCACCGTGGACAGGTACATGCCCACGTAGACGCCGATCATGCCGGCGCCGGTACCCGCGAGCCCCAACTGCCGGAGAAGCAGGACGATGGTGACAACGGCCGGAGGAAGGATGATGCCGCTGATGGCCAGCGCGTACAGCACCGAATTCATCCGCGACTTGCGGCGGGCAAGGATCCAGGCGGCCAGGGAGCCGAGGAAGAGGACCACGGCCACCGTGGGAACCATGATGGCAACGCTGCCCAGGAGCGCCGTGGTCATCTTGCCTTGCGTGAATACCTGGGCGAAGTTCTCCATCAGGTGCCAGTCCGTTGGCAGCTGCAGGTTGGGATTCAATGCCTCGGCCTGGGTTTTGCCCGCAGTCACCACCACCATCCACAGCGGAATGCCGAGGAGGACGAGGACGGACAGCAGCGCGGCCGCGGGCTGGATGTAGCCGGTGGGCCGACGGCGTTGCCTGATGCGGCCGTTGCGGCTGTCGGGGTCAGTGGGACGAAGGACAGTAGGAGCGGTCACAGGACTTCCTCACGCTTGCGGAGCATCCGGACCACCGGGAAGGCGAGGACGGCCACCGTCAGGAAGAGCACCAGGCTCATAGCGGTGGACTGGGCGAACAGGCCTTGGCCGAAGGTGCGGAAGATGAAAATGTTGAGCAGCTCGGTGCTTTTCGCCGGGCCGCCTCCCGTTGTTGCCTGGACAATGTCGAAGCCGTTCATCGAGCCAAGCAGCGCCGTGGCCACGTTGAAGGTGACGGCCGGCGCAATAAGCGGGAACTTGATGCGCCAAAACGTCTGCCACGGGGTGGAGCCGTCCAGGCGGGCCGCTTCTAGGACATCGCCGCTGATGGTTTTAAGCCCTGCGAGGTAGATGAGCATGGACAGGCCCATCCATTTCCACGCGTGGATGAGGGCGACGACGACGATCGTCCAGCTCGTTGAGCCCAGCCAGGCGACGCTGATGTCCTGCTGGAACAGCGCCGAAAGAATTCCGTTCAAGGCCCCTTCGGGTTTGAGGAGGGCCCGGAAAATGTAGCCGACGGCAAGGGCGGACATGATGACGGGGATGAAGAACATCACCCGGGAGAAGCGGTTGATCCGGGTGTCCCGCTCCAGCAGCACGGCCAGCCCCAGCCCGAACAAGTTCTGGAACACCGCGACCATGGCGGCATAGAACAGTGTGATCCAGAGCGAGTTGATCAGGGTGCCGCTGCCCAGCAGGTCCACGAAGTTGCTGATGCCGGCGAAGTTGATCGCGGACTTGAAGCTGGACCAGTCGGTGAAGGCGTAGATGAAGTTGAAGAGCGTGGGAAGGAAGAAGAACACGAACAGGACCGCGAAGGCCGGCAGGAGGAACCACATCGGGTGGGAGGACCTGTCGCGGTGTTGCCGGCCGGCGGGGGCCGGAACAACCGGTTGTCCTTGGCGCCTGCTGGCGGGGCGGACGATGGTAGGGAGCGCCATGGTGGAGCCTTTCAGGCGGGCACCGGCAGAAGCCGGTGCCCGCCAGGATTCTGGGCGGTCAGAAACCCGCTGCGCCCTGTGCTTTGGCGAGCTGGGCGAACTGGGTCTGGGTTTCCTGGGCGACCTGCTGCGGGGTCTTGGTGCCCTGGATCATGTCAGCGAGGTTGAGGTAGAGGTCCGGGTTGGCCACTGCGAGTGACTGCATGGAGCCAACCGAGTCGGACAGCGATCCGGCCGCATCGAGCAGCGCCTGCGGCACCTCGGCGGAATCCTTGGCATCCGTTACAAGGGAAACGGTCTTCTGGTCCGTGACGAAGTCCTGGTACCCCTCGCCCATCCAAAAGCTCAGGAGTTGGCGCGCGGCAGCTTCCCGCGCGGAGTCGCCGGTCTTGAAGGCGATCAATGCGTTGGACTGGTCAGGGATGACCGTTGCAACGTTACCGCTAGGCGAGATCGGGAAGAACCCGATCTTCTTGTTCAGCTCGGAGGTGTCCGCCTTGGCCTGGAGCTGGCCGAAGAAGGAGTTGACCTGGACGGCCATGGCGGCCTTGCCGGAGAGCAGCGCATCCGCCTGGTCGGCAAAGGTGGCGGTTTTGATGTTCGGGTTGAACAGACCCTCATCGATCAGGCCCTTGTAGTTTTGCACTGCTGTCAGGATGGTGGAATCGGTGAACTTTTCCTGATTCTGGTTCACCTTGTCCCAGAGCCCGTTTTTTGCGGCATCGGCGAGCTGGACCTGGACCCACCACTGGGTGGCCCACTTGTCGCCGCCCATCTCGAAGAAGGGCACGGTGCCGGACTTCTTGATGGTCCGTGCAGCCGTAAGGAACTCGTCCCAGTTCCTGGGCGTTTCGGTGATGCCGGCCTTGGTGAAGACGTCCTTGTTGTAATAGACGCCCTCAACTCCCGGGCTGGTAATCAGCGCTGCGTAGCGGGTGTTGTCGAGGATTCCGGTCATGTCCTTGACCGCGGGCTTGAGGTTCTCAACCCAGGGACCGCCATCGAGGGGCTGCAGGTTGGTCTTGGCATTGATGGCGGTCAGCATCGAAGTGGTGGGCTGCCAGAAGGCCAAGTCGGGCTTGTCACCGGTGGCAATCTTGGTCTGGACACCCTGTTCGTACGGGTCCGGGATAGTGACCACGTTGACCTTCGCGCCGGTCTTGGCCTCGAATGCACTGACAACGCTCTTGGGCACACTGTTCGAATTCTGCGCTGCCCAGATGGTCAGGTTCACCCCGTCCAGCTTGGTGCCCGCATCAGGCCAGGCGGCCGGGGCGGTATTAGTCGCCGCACTGCCCGGATCGCTGCAGCCGCTCAAGGCGATGAGCCCTGCGGCCAGCAATGCCGTGGCCTTGAGGAAATTCTTCATTGAACTGCTCCTTGTCACTTGAAAGTGTGAGTCATTGGGGGGGTGGATAAGAAATCGGGTGGGGCGAGACACTACTGCTCCACGGTGAGCCGGAACGTCCGGGCCGAAGGGGCAGGGGAAGCGGAGTGCACGTGCAAGAGCCCTGCTGCAGGGTTCCATTCCGTCTTCCATTCAGTCAGGTTGGTGGGGAAGATGGTCTGGACCGAAACAGCCTTGCCGGCGAGGGCCGGAAAGCGCATGTCCAGGAGCTCAGGTGCCCCGGGACGCCGCCAGACGGTGACGAAGCTGTCTCCGCCGGAGTCCAGCGCCAGCGCCACGGCTGCATCGTCCCACTGGGGCAGCCCCAGGGGCCATGAGGGTGTGCTTGCCGCAATCGCGAGACGCAGCTCCTTGTGGACAGCCATGGCCTCGTGCACCACGTACCGCTGGGCCTCGGACAGCCGGTTCAGGTGCCCTGACAGGTAGAGCCTGCCCAGGAGTCCGGTGGCCATGTTGAAAGCGATGGACTCCTCGTCCATGGCCTCGTTGGGATATGCCCAGTTTGCAGCCTGTTCCGGCAGGACCAGCATCGGCGCCGCAGCGGCGATGGGCGGGTACTTAAGGGGGTCCTGCTGGTCCGAGGTGGACTGCAACTGCAGCCGTGAGAGCAGGGCGAAGTCCATTCTCATCGCACCGGAGCCGCAGTTTTCGATGATCAGGTCCGGATGGCGGTCCAGGACCGAGTCAAGCCAGGCAAGATGAGCGCGGTTATGGCGCAGCAGGCCCTCCCCTGCGCTGTGGGCATCCCGGTCCGTGCCCGGACCGGGATTGATGTTGTAGTCGAGCTTGAAGAAACCGACGCCAAACTCCTCCACCAGGCGGTCAACCACGGCATCAACATGCTGCCGGGCAGCCGGGTTACTGAGGTCGAGGTGATAGCGCCCCGCCTCCCGGACCCGAACGCCGCCCCTGCTCAGGAACGCCTCCGCCGGCAGGGCTGCCGCCATGGGGCTCCGGACGCCGATCACTTCGGGCTCCAGCCACAGGCCGGGGACCATGCCGCGCTCTTTGATATGGCCAATGACCTTCCCGAGTCCGCCGGGGAACCGGCGGGCGGACGGTGTCCACTCCCCGACGCTGTCCCACCAGTCGCCGCCATCGTCGTACCAGCCGGCGTCGATGCAGAACACCTCGGCGCCGGCATCGGCGGCGCCGTCGATCAGCGGGAGGAGCCTGTCCGTCGTCGGGTCCCCCATGAGCGTGTTCATGTAGTCGTTGTAGACAACGTGAAGCTTTTTGTTGTCGAGGTGCGGCCGCCGGGCAGCACGGCGGTAGGCGGAGAGGTTCGCAACAGCGCCCTGCAGGTCCGGGCCCAGGGCGATGGTTACCGGAACCGTGGTGAACGTATCGCCGGGGTTCAGCATCTGCTGCCACTGGTGGTCCGCGTCAGTGGGTCCGCTCAGCCCCAGGGCTATCCCCTCAAGGCCTTCGGTCACCTCCCACCGCCAGCCGCCGTTATGCTCGACTTGCCACGCGACCGCAAAGCCTTCCTCTTCATTGACCAGGACGGCGGCAGGCAAGTCACGGCCGGTGGACCAGGTTCCCTTCGAGCGGGCAATGAAGCCGCTGCGGGCTTCCTGGCCGCCATGAACCGCCAGGGCCAGGTCCGGCGACGCCGAACGGAGCGGCTGGACGCACCACCTGTTCTCGCCAAGCCAGTCATTGGAGCCGGACGCCAGCTGGAACCTGTCTGCGGGGCCGTTTCCGATCCTGGAGCTCAGGGTGGTGACGGCCAGGAGGGTCTGGGGCTGCGTCCCGGCGTTCGTCACGCATGCCACGACGTTGAGGACGGCGGCGCCGGCGGGAGCCGACAGCCGCAGCTCAACTTCCACACCGGATTCTGCGTCCGCCATCGCCAACCGCGCCTCGACGCCGCCCGGCCCCTCCTGCACATGGTGTGCCACATGCCGCAGGCGCCGGCCCACCGACGTCAGCCCAAGGCGCTCCGACGGGTGGTGCCGCCCCTCCTCGACCGTGAGGATCTCGACCAGAGGCTGGCCAGGCAGCATCTCAAGTTTGTTGCCGGCGAACGCCAGGGACCCAAGATAGGGTGCGCCGGCGCGATCCTGACGGAAATCCACCGTCAGTGCATCATGCCCGAAGGACAGAACAGGGCTGGACAAAACGTTCTCCTAACCCCTCGAGAGGGCGGCTAGATTCTTGAAGACGTTTTCATGATAACGTCTTCAAAAGTGATGTCAACCACAGTAGGCTCCTAATTGTTGGCGCTAACAAGGAGCTTCCGCCCTGCGCCTTCCACGCCATGTTCCATGAGCTGAGACCGGACTTGGACCCGGTACGAAGGAGTACGAATTGAGCAGCAAACTGACATCGCCGCGCCGGCGGTTCCCTATGGCGCTCCCGGCGGCGGTAACAGCGGCCGCGCTTTCCCTGACGGTCGGCGGCTTTGCCGCCCAGCCAGTGGCCGCCGCACAGGCGGAGACACTGTCCGTCGACCTGGCGCAATCCACCGGCGATTTCCGCGGCGGGGCAACAGGCACACTGTATGGACTGGGCGACGACGGTGTACCAAGCCAGGCGGTCCTCAACGGAGCCCACATCATCAACACCTCCCAGAAGCCGCCGCAGGGCGCGCAACACCCCAACGGTGATGCGCTGGACGTTGAGTCCTCCTTCTTCGCGGCCGGCGGCAAAGACCTCTACGTCTACATCCAGGACGAATACCCAGACTGGGCCTACAATGCCGGCAAGCGACCGGGCGATGCCAACAGCGACGGCGAATGGGACTACCTGCCCATCATCCGTTCGGTGGCGGAGAAGATCGCAACCCAGTCCGCGCATCCCGAGAAATACATCTTCATCCCGTTCAACGAGCCCGATGCCGGCAACTGGTACCCGAACTGGACAACGCAGAAGGACCAGTTTCTTGCCGACTGGAGCGCCGCGTACCAAGCCATCCAGGACGTGTACGCTGCCCATGGCCTGCCCAAGGCGAAGATCGGCGGCCCGGGGGACGCCTGGTGGCACCAGGACCGTAGTACCGACTTCCTGGCCTATACGAAGGGCAAGAGCGAACTGCCGGACGTCTTCATCTGGCATGAGCTGGGCACCAACAACCTGGCCACGTTCCGCGGCCACTTCGCCGAATACAAGCAGATCCTCCGCGACCTGGGCCTTCCGGACATCCCCGTGAACATCACCGAATACGGCATGCTCCGCGACATGGGCGTACCCGGGCAGCTGGTCCAGTGGATGTCCATGTTTGAGGACGCCAAGGTGGACGCGCAGACCGCCTACTGGAATTACGCGGGGAACCTTTCCGACAATTCCTCACGCAACAACGGCGCCAACGGTGGCTGGTGGATGTTCAAGTGGTACGGCGACCTCACCGGCTCACACACGGCACGAGTCACCCCGCCCCAGCTCAACGCCCCTGACACACTCCAGGGCATCGCCGCCGTCGACACCGCGAAAAAGAAGGCCACAGTGCTTCTGGGCGGGGGTTCCAGCGATGTGAACGTGTCCGTCGCCGGAATCGACAAGAATGTCTTCGGCAACTCCGTGGACGTGCAAGTCCGGGCCAACCGGCTCAACGGCGCCGAAGGTGCCTCGCTTCAACCGCCGGTGGTTGTCGCCAGCCAGGCCAAAGTCAAGGACGGCAAAATCTCGGTCACGGTCCCCAACAACAGCCGCTACTCTGCCTATCAGCTCGAAATCACCCCGGCCAAGGCGGACCCCCAGCCTGTCGCGAACGATCTGGTCAGCAGCACCGAGGCTGAGAACGCGGCCCTGACCGACGCCACCGTCTACAACCAGGACCCCTCCCGCGAATGGTCCTTCATGGCCTCCGCAGGCAAGGACGTGGGCTCCTTCAACAAGGCCACCTCGGCTGCCAGCTGGGAGGTGACCGTTCCCCACACCGGAACCTACCGGCTCTCCGTACTCGCCGGCGCCAACCAGAAGCCCGGCCAGCACGCTCTGTTGGTGGACGGGACCTTCAACCAGCTGATCAAATATTCAGCGGGCCTGTCCTGGACCTACCGCGGCACCACCGACGCCACGGTCGCTCTGACCGCCGGCACGCACACCCTGTCGCTGCGGGCGAGCAAGGACGGATCCACCCAGCTGCCGAATGCGGACATCACGCTGGACCGCTTCGACCTCTTCGACATCACTGACGGCGAAAAAGCTGTCTACCCGGCTGCGGACGCCCGTCTGGCCGACGGCGCCCAACTGTCGTACGCCAAGAAGAATACGGCGGGGACGGCCCAGCTGTCGGGCAGCAGCACCGCGACGTTCTTCGCATCCACGGCCGAGACCGGCTACTACGACGTCACCACGCACTTCACCACGAGTGCTGCTTCTGCCCTGAAGCTCGCCGTAAACGGGCGCGCGGTGTCGCTTCCGGCGGCCGCCCGCTCCGGCACCTGGGCCTCAACAGCACGGGTCTACCTTCCGCAGGGAATTAGCGAGCTGACCATCAGCGCGCCATCTGGCGCCCTCGTCCACAGCATCACCACCCTGCGCGGCGCCGAACAGAAGAGCTCCGATTCGGACGCCTCAAACGTGTTCCGTTCAGAGGCGGAAGCATTGCCACGCGCCGGAGCCAGCGCCGTGCAGACGGCCGCAGCCGGCTCAAACGGTTCCGCTGACGCCTCCGGCGTGGTGCGCGACGTCGGCTACGTCGGGAACGGCGCAGGCAACACCCTTAGCATCCCGCGCCCGGCAGGCTTCGGGGCGGGCGAGTACCAGCTGGTGGTTGGCGCCGCGAACGCCGATAAGTCGGCCGCCATCAACTACAACCCTCAGGTGATCAGCCGCTTCGTTGATGTCACCGAGGCAGGGGGTTCTACGGTCCGTGGTGCCATGCGCCACAACTACGCGTGGAACAGCTACTGGGACAAGACCATACCGCTGAGCCTGGCCACCGGCGACGGAACGTTGGTGCTGGGCAACGCCACGGCCTACGCCCCGAACATTGACACGGTGACCCTGGCCAAGTTTGTCGCCGGCACCCCAACCACTGTCAGGGGTTAACCCTCAGACGGTCAGAAGTGGCTGGCGGCGGGCACCGACAGGTGTCCGCCGCCAGCCACTTTCCTGCGTCTGCGGTGATGTGCTGGCCTTCCTGCCCTCAGGCAGGGGCGGCGGTACTCCCGCGGACCACGAGTTCAGGCTCAACCACCGTGGTGCTCACCGTGTCCCCCTTCTCGATGGCGCTCAGCATCAGATCCATGCAGCGCCGGCCGAGCTCCTCGAAGTCCTGCCGCACGGTGGTGAGGGGTGGCGTGAAATAGCCCGACTCCGGCTGGTCGTCAAAGCCCACCACCGAGACGTCCTCGGGCACGCGGACGCCCGCCTCGCTGAAGGCGCGGAGCAAGCCCAGGGACATCTGGTCATTGCCCACGAAGAGCGCCGTTGCGGTCCGCTCCGCGGCCAGCTTCCGCCCGATCTCATAGCCGCTGCCGGCGCTCCAGTCGCCCTCGACCACAAGATTGTCATCCAGGCCGGCCGCGCGCAGGGCTGCGCTCCAGCCCTCGGCGCGCGCCACGGCGTCGATCCAGTCCTGCGGGCCGGCAATGTGGCCGATCCGGCGGTGGCCCTGCTCAATCAAATGCCCGACGGCGAGCTCGGCCCCCCGCTTCTGGTCCACCATGGCGCCGCTCACCGACTCGCTGCCCAGCGATCCCACGGCCACCACGGGCACCCCGGGTTTCAGTTCCTCGAGGGCAAGGAGCGTCTCGGAATGCGGCACGATCACCACAATGCCGTCCACCGACTGATCCAGGAAGTGCCGGATGGCATCGAAGATGGCCTCGCGGCTCACTGCCCGCAGGGCAGCGATGCTGACGAAGTAGCCGGCATCGCGCGCGGCATGCTCAACGCCCAGCAAGGTGTTGGCCGGACCGTACTGGGAAAGCTCGCTGCCCAGCACTCCTATGGTCTGCGACTTCCGGGTCACCAGGCTCCGCGCCGCGGTGTTGCGCCGGTAACCCAGCTCGGCAATGGCCGCCTCGACGCGCTCACGCGTGGCCTTGCTGACGTTGGGGTGGTTGTTGATCACCCGCGACACGGTCTGGTGCGAGACTCCCGCACGCTCAGCCACATCCTCAAGCCGGGGCATCCGGGCACTGGTTTTTGCCATGGGGTAATTGTGCGCGACCCAAGCCGGAAGCACGAATAGACGCGACGGACGTAAACTGATGGGAGCAAAGGAGCGCTGGCGATGGACAGAAAAGTTCATCATTCTGGGGCCGGATCTTCCGCACGGCACATGCTGACGGGCCTCCTGCTCCTGCTCGCTTTCCTCCTTGGATACCTGCCCGGCGCCGCTCCCGCACGCGCAGTTTCACTCAACGGCCATGACATCTCCTGGCCCCAGTGCCCGACGTCGGTGGGCGGCTTTGGCCTGCCCCTCCCGCCGGCGGCGTCCCAGTTCGTGGTGATCGGCCTGACGAAGGGACTGCCCTTCACGGAGAACCCGTGCCTGGCCAGCCAGGTTGCGTGGGCGTCCAGCAACCGGAAACCGGCCCAGGCCTACACCATGGCCGCCTTCCCGACGGTCGCCCAGCTCACCGCCCACCGGTCCTCGGGACCGTGGTCGGCAGCCACCCGGGCGGGGCAGCTTTCCAACGTCGGCTACGCCGAAGCACGGTTTGCTGTTGCAAGCCTGGCGCGGGTGCCGTTTGCGCCGCGCGTGGTGTGGATCGACGTCGAACCACGCCCGGCCCAGCCTTGGCCCACTGCGAGCGCGGCGCAGCAGCGCGAAAACCGGTACATCATCGAGGGCCTCATGCGCGGGCTGCGGGATTCCGGCTATTCCTATGGCCTGTACTCGTTCGCTTCGGGCTGGGCCAGCATCACCGGTTCCTGGCGGCTCTCCGGCGTTCCAGTGTGGGCCACCGCCGGACGGCTGGATTTCCCCGCAGAAGCCCTGAATCTTTGCCGCACCCCAAGCTTCTCCGGCGGCCGCGTGTACCTTTCCCAGTGGTACGACGACACCCGGGACTACGACCTGACCTGTGACCCCTACGCTTTCACTCCCCTGCCGGTTCCGGCGTCCACCCTGTCCCGCTCGACGGCCGACTTCAACGGGGACTGGAACACGGACATTCTGGCCCGGGTCACGGCGACGGCTGAACTGCGGCTGTATCGGGGGAACGGCCGCGGCAGTCCGCTCCCCGGCGTGCCGATCAGTAACGGCTGGCGGGGCTACAGCGCCCTTGAGACTCCCGGCGACCTCAACGGCGACGGCGCGCTGGACGTCCTCGCCCGGGAGGATGCCACCGGCATCCTCTGGCTGTACCGCGGCAACGGCACCGGCGGATTCCTTGCCCGGACCAGGATCGGCGCCGGCTGGAACGCCATCAGCGCCATCATCGGGCCGGGTGATTTCAGCGGTGACCAGCGTGTGGACATCCTTGCCCGAGAGTCTGCCACCGGTTTTCTCTGGCTGTACCGCGGCAACGGCACGGGCGGCTTCCTGCCGCGGACCCGCGTGGGCTCCGGCTGGAACATCTTCAACGCCCTGGTGGGCCCGGGCGACATGAACGGCGACGGCAGCGTCGACGTCTTGGCCCGCGAGCGCGCCACCGGCGTCCTGTGGCTGTACCGCGGCACGGGTACGGGCGGCTGGCTCCCCCGCGTCCGGGTGGGTGCCGGCTGGAACGTCATGACCGCCGTCGTAAGTCCCGGCGACTTCAACGGCGACCGCAACCCGGACCTGCTGGCGCGCGACGCCGCCGGCGTCCTGTGGCTCTACCCCGGGCTCGGCACTGGCCAGTTCGCCTCCCGGGTGCGCATCGGCGCCGGGTGGAACGGGCTCGCCCCGCTCTTCTAGCCCGGGCTTCTGATTCAACGTTTAACCAGCAACCCCGGTTTTCCGGCCCGTGCTCTTTGTTCACTTGGCCGCGGCCTTGGAACGGCCACCCCCTCATACCCGTCTCATTGAGGGGGTATGCACCGCATTCGTCCAATGTTTTCCCAAGCCCCGGCCCGCACAGTAGTTGCGCGGGGCAACGACAGGCGCAACCGGCTTCCGCAAAGCCAGGACTTCCCGGTGAAGAAACCGCCAGGACACGACCCTGAGACAGCTCTAATGCCGGGGCCCACCAGGCCATCTTTTTTGCCCCGAAGGAGGCGCATACCCATGTCAGAAGAATCCGCAAAACCCACAAACGAAGTGTCCCGCCGCAATATCTTGCGGCTGGGCGCGGCCGGAGGCGCCGGGGCGGCCCTCGTGGCCGCGCAGGGCTGGGCGGGCCCCCTGCTTGCGCAGAAAGGGCTCCTGTCGCCCGACGGCGCGTTCGCGGCCTCGTCCACCGCACTCGGGGACCTGCTGTTCTACGTGGAATCGTTCCCCACCAGCCCGCTGATTTTGAAGCCGTTCGACGAGGAGCTGACCATTCCCAAGGCCTTGGCTCCCACGCCGGCCGTGGGTGATGGCTCCACCAAGGGCTACACCGAATGGGACGAACCGCCCGGCCCCGGCCAGGGACAGCAGAGCTCGTTCAAGAATGAGCGGCATCAGATCTGGCCGAATCAGATCGGATCCCCCGACCCTCTCGTGTACAAGATCGATGTAAAACTGGGCGAGCACGCATTCACCAAGTCGGAAGTGCTGCCCATCGACGCCAACGGCCGGCCCACAATCTCGTTCGACGACAAGGGCAAGACCTACCCGGCCGGCACAATCAGGAAGCTGCCATACAGCACCATCTACAGCTTCAACGGGACCTTTCCCGGGCCGATGATCAACGCAGAGTATGGCAAGCCTGTGCTGGTCCGGTTCGAGAACCAGTTGGATAAGAACGAAAAGGGGCTGGACCGCCAGGACTTCGGTTCGCCCGACTGGTCCTTCCTGACCCACCTGCACAACGGCCACACCGCGCCCGAGAGCGACGGCAATCCGCACTACTCGATGGTCTCTGGGCCCAAGTATGAGGGCTACCTGCCGGGGACATTCTGCGACAACCTGTACCTGAACTGGCCGGCCGGCAATGACGACCGCGAGAAGCAGAGCTTCTTTTGGTTCCACGACCACCGGATGGACCACACGGGGTCCAATGTCTACAAGGGCATGGTGGGCCTCTACCCCATCTATGACCCGAAGGGCAGCATGGACATGGGCGATGAGACCAAGGGTTTGCGGCTCCCCGGCGTCCGCAAGGACAACCCGGACGGATCCTTCGACGTCGACTACGACATTCCGCTGGCCTTCTACGACTGCAGGCTGGACGACGGCGTCACCATGCACAAGGACATCCACGACGTACAGAAGGAGTTCCCGGACGCCAAGAACCCGGCCAAGCACCCCGAATGGTGGGGCAAGACGTTCTACAAGCACTTCCCCAACCACGGCTTCGTGGGCGACATCTTCACTGTGAACGGAACCGCCAATCCGGTGCTGGAGGTGAAGCGGCGCAAGTACCGCTTCCGCTTCCTCGACGCATCCATCGCCCGCATCTACGAGTTCAAGCTCATGAGTTCCACCAAGGGCCCCAAGACAGCCGTATCCCTCGGCTACAAGGGCGACGAACTGGAGGGCCAGTACAGGATCCCGGACGCCCAGCAGTGCATGCAGTTCACCCAGATCGCGTCCGACGGCGGCCTGCTGCCGTTCCCGATCAAGCGCGATTCCTTCGAGCTGTGGCCGGCAAAGCGGCGTGAAGTGGTGGTGGACTTCAGCCGGTACCAGGACGGTACGCCCACCACCAAGGGCGACGTCATCTACCTGACGAACGTCATGAAGATGCCAAACGGCCGGATGTGGAGCAACTCCTCCCGGTTCTCGCCTGACCCGAATTACAAGGTGCCCGTACTGAAGATCGTGATCGGCGACGACGCTCCCGATGACAGCAAGATCCCCACGAAGATGCGCGATCTTCCGCCGCTGCCGAGCAACTGGCAGACCATGCTGGACAACCGCCTGATCTTCGAGGTGGAACGCGGCTCGGGCGGCGGCGAAACCGAGTGGCTCATCAACGGCAAGCCCTTCACCCCGAACACCGTGGCGACGAGCATGAAGAACCGCGCCGGCCGCTCACCGCTTGCGCAGCAGAAGAAGGGCAGCTTCAACCTCTGGGAGATCCGCAACGGCGGCGGCGGCTGGGTCCATCCGTTCCACCTGCACATGGAGGAACACCGGACCGTCATGCGGAACAACAGGGACGTGACCCGCGGCGGCGACAAGGGCCATCCGGACGATGTGTCGCGTGAGGACTTGGTGGCCCTGGATCCCGGCGAGTCGGTGATCATCTACCGCGGCTTCAGGGACTTTGTGGGACCGTACGTGGCGCACTGCCACAACCTGGCACACGAGGACCACGCCATGATGTTTGGCTGGGAGATCACGCCATGACAGCGGCCCCCGCGGGCACCGCCCACCGGAGCAGCAGCGGGACCGGCGCTTCGGCGCCGGCCCGCCCCGCGGTCCCGTGGCTGACGGTCATCCCGCTGGCGGCGATGATGGCCTACGCCGACGGGTTCTGGATGGTGTCGCTCCGCGGCGCTGTGGGGGCCATCGAGCGCACCCAGGAGCCCTTTACGAGCTGGCTTCGGGAATCAACCGTGCTGCTGCCGGCCTTTGTCCTGGCGGTCCTCGCCGCCGTGACGCTGGCGCTGCGGTGGTTCGGGCCGGTACTGGCCGGCAAGAAGGCCTTCCTGACAACCGCCCTGCTGGTTGCCGCCGCCGGCACATTGGCCGGGACCGTCATACTGGCTGCCAGTGAAGCCTGGGACTACGCCCTGCAGCACGACCTCATGGGCTCCCTCCACCACGCGTCCTCCGTCCAGTCCGTGGAACAGCTGGATCAGGCCTCCCTGGGGCTGCAGCTGGCCGCCTTTGGCTATGGCGTCGGCCTGCTCCTGCTCACCAACCTCGTGGTGACCGGGTGGACTGTGGCGATCCGGGGCGGGCGGCTGGACGTCAGCCGGAGGCAGAAGGGGCGGCGGAAGGATGTCCTGCGCCCCGCGTGGACAGGCGGCCGAACCCGCGGCGGGACAGGCGCCACGAACCTCAGGCAGACGATGGCGGCGGTGGCACTGCTCGGTTGCGCCGCCATCCATCTCGCGGTCATACCGGACCACTTCAATCACTGGGTGGTGGCCAGCGTCTTCTTCCTTGCCCTGGCGCTGGCAGAGGTGGCCGGCGGCGTCCTGCTGCTGCGACGGCCCGGTGTGAATGTCATCGGTGCCGTCGCGGTTGCCTCCGTGGTGCCGCCGGTTTTGTGGGCGTGGTCCCGCGCGTCAGGGCTCCCCTTCGGCCCCAACCCCAATGTGCCCGAGCCTGTTGGCCTCGCCGATGTGGCCGCCTGCCTCCTCGAGCTGGGCACCCTGGCGATCGCCGTCGTCCTGCTCCGCGCCAGGCGCAGGGAAACCGGCGGGCCGGAGAGGCAGACGACGGCGTCCGCCCACCTCCGTGCGCTGGCGGTGGTGGGGGTGATCGCCATTGGATCCTTGGGCGTGGCAGGCGCCGTGCCCGGCTGGCTGGTCGATGTGGATACCTCAGGAAACAGCACCCACAGCGTCACGCATTAGGAGCGCGCTTTTCTACACAACGTGATCCAACACAGACGCGACGGCGGCGGGCCCTGACGGGGGCCCCGCCGCCGTCGTTTTAACGAGCAAAAGCGGTGACTGCCAACAGTGGTAACAAGCAATTTACATGCCCGAAACCTACCGCGGTTTCCGGAGTCCTATGTTGTGGGGACTAACGGCATTCGTCCGGGTCTCAGCAAAATGCCACCCACCGATTTTCTGAGTGGAGTTCGAAATGAACGCTGGAGATGTTGCCTGGATCCTCGCAAGTTCCGCACTGGTGTGCATGATGATTCCCGCCCTGGCCCTCTTCTATGGGGGCATGGTGGGGTCCCGCCGGATCCTGAACATGATGATGATGTGCTTCGGCGGAGCCAGCCTGGTGGCCGTGCTGTGGGCACTGTTTGGATACTCGATGGCCTTTGGCAATTCCGTGAACGGCCTGGGCCTGATAGGGGACGTCACGCAGTATGCAGGCCTCGAGCCGATGCTGAAGGATAATCCCGATGCCGCCCTGCCGGCAGCGCTGTTCACGTCCTTCCAGCTGTTCTTCGCCTGCGTCACCACCGCCCTGGTTGCCGGTGCGGCCGCCGGGCGCATGAAGTTCGGCGCCTGGATGGTGTTTGCCGGCGTCTGGGCCACGCTGGTCTACTTTCCCATCGCGCACTGGGTCTTTGCGTTCAACTCCGCGGACGGCTCGGTGACCGGTGGCTGGATCGCCAATGGCATCAAGGCCATCGACTACGCCGGCGGAACAGCAGTGCACATGAACGCCGGCGCCGCCGCCCTCGCCCTGGCCCTGGTCCTGGGCCGCAGCTCCGGCTGGCCCAAGATGGAACACTCCAAGCCGCACAGCCGGCCCCTGGTGCTGGTGGGCGCGGGCCTGCTCTGGATTGGCTGGTTCGGCTTCAACGCAGGCTCTGCGCTGTCCGCCGGGCACGCCGCGTCCGTGGTGTTCCTCAACACCGCGGTGGCCGCCGCGGCGGGGCTGCTCGCCTGGGCACTCGCTGAACGGATCAGGCACGGGGCCACCACCAGCATGGGCGCCGCCTCAGGCCTGATCGCCGCGCTTGTGGCCATCACTCCTGCCTGCGGCGCTGTCAGTCCGCTGGGCGCCGTGGCCATCGGCGCGATCGCCGGTGCTGTCTGCTCGCTGGCGATCGAATGGAAGTTCCGCCTTGGCTTCGACGACTCACTGGACGTGGTGGGCGTGCACCTCGTGGGCGGCATCATCGGCACGCTCCTCATCGGCATCTTCGCCACCAGCAGCGCGCCCAACGGCGTCAGCGGCCTGCTGTACGGCGGCGGCCTGCAGCAGCTGGGCATTCAGTCAGTCGCGACCGTTGCCGTGCTGACCTACTCCTTCGGCATGACCTGGGTGATTGCCAAGGTGGTGGACATGGCCATGGGGCTGCGCATCCACGAAGAGGACGAGCTCCGCGGCATCGACCTCGCGGCCCACGCGGAATTCGCCTACCTGACAGACGAAGACCCGGTGAACCTGGGCGCCGCACGCCCGTCCTGAACCGGATCCTCTGCAGGGACGACGGCCAGATCCTTTGTGAACGCCAACGGCCCTACGGTCTCGGGGTCGGCGGCGAGGTCGAACTGCGCGGCTTACCCGGTGTTCAGGTACAGGTACTTGGCCGGGGCAGCCGCGGGTCGGACGAGGCTGGCGACGCGATCCGGCTGCAGCTGACCGTCGGCGAGCTGCTCCTGTAGTTAACCCCGTTGATTGCTCCGTGGGTGCCCTTTTCACGCTCCAAAACGGCACCTACGGAGCAACGGATGGGAGATTTTGTCCAGATATCGCGGGTTGCGCGGCGTTTTGGGCCCAATATCTGGACAAGAACTCCACTGGTGCGCAGTCAGACGCCGAGGCAGGCGTGTTCTGTGACGCCACCGTCTAGGGTGATTGGGGTTTCAGCCCAAGATGCAAGATGTTGAGACCAGAAAAAACGCGAACGTACAGTTGTGGCTTCCCTTCCGCGGCGGGAAAGGGGCCACGAGTGTACGTTCGCGCTCTGGTTGCGGCCTTTGGTTAGGAGGCTTTGGCGCCCGCGGGGAGGTTCCAGTTCATCGCCGGCTGGGTTTCGACGTTGTTGAACGTGTAGAGGTGGATGCCCGCAAGTGCAGGTTCCATGGTGGCCAGTTCGGAAACCAGGGACCTGGATGAGTAGCTGCCCGCGTTCAGGAGCCTGCGGGCCAGGGGGCCTTTCCGGTTCAGGAACTTCAGCGACGGGCCGACCCCGATTTTGGTGGCCAGCGAGATCAGCTTGGCCCGCGGAACGGCCCCGGCCACCCCAGCCCAGATCGGGAGATCGAGGCCTTCGCGCCGCAGCATTTCCGTGTACCAGCCGATCCTGGGCGCCGAAAAGCACATCTGGGTCACCACGTTCGAGGCCAGATGCTGCTTCTCCAGCAGTGCATCGAGCATCTGCAGCTCGTTGTGTTTCGGATGGCCTTCGGGATATCCGGCGACACCGATGGCCATGGACCCGCCGGTCAGGTCGGCAATGTCCTCCATGAGCCGGCTGCTGTTGCCGTAGGGACCGGCGGGCTCCGGAGCGTCACCTCCGATCGCGAAAACCTCCGTAATCCCCGCAGCCTCGCAGTCACGGAGCATGCCGGCCAGCTGCGCCCGGCTATCGATGCTCCGGGCGGCCAGGTGTGGAATCACCTTGTAGCCCAGCTGGCCAAGCTGGACCGAGGCCCCCACGGTGGCCTTGACCCCGTGGTGCGGGAGGCAGGTTACCGTCAGCGTTGATCCGGCTGAAACGTGCGTCTGTACTTCGGCAACAATGCCGTCGGTGGGAATGATCTCCAGGCGCACCGGCAATTGGTTCGTCATGAGCAACTCCAGGTCTGGTTGGATGGGCTTGTCAGCGGAGGATGACCGTGCGGTTCCCGGACAGGATGATTCTTCCTTCGGCGTGCCAGCGAACAGCATTCGTCAGGGCCTTGCACTCCGCGTCCTTGCCCACGGACACCAGGTCCGCGGGAGTGTAGGTGTGGTCGACCTCAATCACCTGCTGCGCAATGATCGGTCCCTCATCAAGCTCTGAATTCACGTAATGGGCCGTGGCGCCGACAGTCTTCACTCCGCGCTCATGCGCCTGGTGGTACGGTTTGGCACCCTTGAAGCTGGGCAGGAAGGAGTGGTGGATGTTGATGGCCCTGCCGGCGAGCCGGGCGGTGGCCGAGTCGCTGAGAACCTGCATGTAGCGGGCCAGGACCACCAGCTCAACTTCATAGTCATCCACCAGTCCAAGCAGCTCGGCCTCCGCTTCGGCTTTGGTCTCCGGCGTCACGGGGATGTGGTGGAACGGGACCCCGTGCCAGGCTGCGAGCCCTTCCAGGTCAGGGTGGTTGGACACCACCGCCGCTATCTCCACCGGCAGCTCGCCGTTGCGGGCGCGGACCAGCAGGTCGTTGAGGCAGTGATCGTATTTGGACACCATCACCAGGATCCGTTGCTTGCGGCCGTGGCGCTCCAGACGCCAGTCCATGCTCCATTGACCTGCCAGCGGTGCGAAGCTGTCTCGGAGCTGTTCGACGGCGGGCTGTTCGACGGCGGCGGTGTCACCTGCCGTGTCACCTGTCGCGTCACTCGTCGAGGCGAAGTGGACCCTCATGAAGAAATGCCCCGCGGTCCGGTCGCCGAACTGCTTGAGGTCAACGATGTAGCACTCCTGCTTGAGCAGGAAATCCGCGACCGACTGGACTATTCCCAGCGAGTCCGGGCAATGGAAGGTGAGCACAAACTCCCCGCCGGCATCGGGAGTCTGGGCCCCGCGGGCCCGGGCCGCCGCCGTCGGCCTTTCCTCGGTCCTGATCATCACTTGACGCTTTCCTTCTCCTCGAGATGCCGGCTCCCATGCTCGCGGGCGGCGGTCTCCTCAGCCTGTAGTTCATCCTGGAAGGCCGCGTAGCGGGCCAGGTGCGCGGGCCGGCGGCGCAGAACCAGCCAGGCCGCACCGAGCAGGACGAACCAGACGGGGGTAACCAGCAGTGCGGTCAGGGTGTCGGGCTGGGTGGTCAGGGTCCACAGCACGAAGGCGAAGAACGCGAAGACCACCCACACCATGGGGATGCCGCCGGGCATCTTGAACTTGGAGGCGGTGTGCAGGTGCGGGCGACGGCGCCGGAAAGCGATGTAGCTGGCAAGGATGATCGACCAAACGAAGACGAAGCAAACGGCCGAAACGGTGGTGACCATGTCGAACGCCTTGCCGACGTCCTGGCCGGCGTACATGAGCACTACGCCGGAGAGCAGCAGCACGCAGGACAGGAACAGGGCGTTGTTGGGTACCTTGCGGCGGGACAGGCTGCCGAAGGCGGCGGGCGCGTCGCCTTCCTGCGCCAGTCCGTAGACCATGCGGGAGGTGGAGTAGATTCCGGAGTTGGCCGAGGACATCGCCGAGGTCAGCACCACGAGGTTGACCACCGTGGCGGCGGCCCCGAGTCCGGCCAGCGAGAACATCGCAATGAACGGGCTGTGGCCGGCGGCGAACTGGGTCCAGGGCGTGACGGACATCAGGATGATGAGGGCACCCACGTAGAAGAGCAGCACACGGATCGGGATGGAGTTGATGGCCTTGGGAAGGTTCCTCTCCGGGTTCTTGGCCTCTGCGGCCGTGGTGCCCACCAGTTCGATGCCCACAAAAGCGAACACAGCGATCTGGAAGCCGGCCACAAAACCCATGAATTCATTGGGGAAGAAGCCGCCATGGCTCCACAGGTTGGTGAAGCTTGCCTGTCCGGCGTCGCTCTGGAAACCACTGAAGATCATGAACATGCCCACGATGATCAGGGCGGCGATGGCGATGATTTTGATGAGGGCGAACCAGAACTCTGTTTCGCCGAATGCCTTGACTGTGGTGAGGTTCAGCAGCAGCAGGATGGCCACGGTGGCCAGGCCCGGGATCCAGAGGGGCAATCCCGGCCAGAGCTCGCGGGAGTACCCGGCGATGGCGATGACGTCCGCAATGCCTGTGATCACCCAGCAGAACCAGTAGGTCCATCCGGTGAAGAACCCCGCCCACGGCCCCAGCAGGTCGGCGGCGAAGTCGCTGAAGGACTTGTAGTTCAGGTTGCTCAGCAGGATCTCGCCCATGGCCCGCATGACGAAAAAGAGCATGAAGCCGATGATCATGTACACGAAGATCACGGACGGCCCGGCCGCGGAAATGGTCTTGCCGGAGCCCATGAACAGGCCCGTGCCAATGGCACCGCCGATGGCGATCAGCTGGATGTGCCGGTTGCTCAGCTGCCGCTCCAGGCGGGGAGCCTCACCGGCTGAGGAACCGGCTGGGGAGGCAGGGGGATGAATCGTCATAAGGAACTCCATCGTTCAAGTGGCCAATAGCCACACTGATTCGGTTCCTCCCCACTCTGTCTTGGACCTGAGAGATTCCGCGGACATGGTCTTCCGCTTGCACCGTCGGTGAGACAGGACGTGCCTGCCTGCTTTCCAGAGTTGCCTCGCCGCGGCGGTACGTGGGCCTGAGAGTTTCCTGGGGAGGGTTTGCTCCTACGGCGCCTGCTGAACGTACCGGCAGGGCTCTCCCGCCGCAGATCGTAAGCATTTTCAGTTATTTAAAAAAATTTATGTGTGCCGGCGGCGGCCGTCTTGCCGGCCCGGGCCGGTCAGTGCAGCCCCGCTGGCCACCGGATCAGTGTGGTCTCCGTCACGAAGAAATGTCAAACGGGGACCTCCGATTTGGTCTGGGCGGAATTGTCCCGTAACCTGTGAGCCGAATCACCCCACATCTTCATAGCCTTTCGAACCGTGGCGGGAGAGTCCTCCCAGTCATTCACCGGGCAGGCGCCGTAGGAGCAAATCCTCCCCAGGAATCTCTCAGGCCCCCGTACCGCCGCGGCTAGGCAACTCTGGAAAGCAGTTCGGGTAACCGGGCTCACCGACGGTGCAAGCGGAGAATCATGTCCGCGGAATCTCTCAGGTCCAATACAGAGCGGGGAGGAACCCAATCCATGCCGTGCCACACGTGGCCGGCCAGACCTGGAGTTCCTCATGACGATTCAATCTCTTCCATCAACCTTTGCCGACCGGCATATCGGCGCCCGGCGCCAGGCCGATATCGACACCATGCTCAAGACTGTCGGCTATGACACGGTCGACGGCCTCGTGGATACCGCCGTTCCGGCGTCCATCCGCCAGGAGAACCCCCTGCTGCTCACCGCCGCCCTGAGCGAAGTTGAGGTCCTGGCGGAGCTTCGCCGCCTGGCCGCCAAGAACAAGACCGGCGTGCAGATGATCGGCCAGGGCTACTACGACACTGTCACGCCGCCGGTGATCCGGCGCAACGTCCTTGAAGCCCCCGCCTGGTACACCGCGTACACGCCGTACCAGCCGGAGATCTCGCAGGGCCGGCTGGAGGCGCTGCTGAACTTCCAGACGATGGTCCAGGATTTGACCGCACTGCCGGTCGCCAACGCGTCGCTCCTGGATGAAGCGACGGCGGTGGCCGAGGCTGTGCTGCTCATGCGCCGGGCCAACAAGAACAAACAGGCCAAGGACGGCAAGACGGTCCTGGACTCCGACTGCCTCCCCCAGACCATCGCGATCGTGCTGGGCCGCGCCGAAGCCCTCGGCTTCGAAGTGGAGGTGGCGGACCTGTCCCAGGGACTGCCCGACGGCGACATCAACGGCGTCGTCCTCCAGCAGCCCGGCGTTTCGGGCCGGGTGTGGGACCAGACCGGCGTCATCGCGGCCGCCAAGGAGCGCGGCGCGCTGGTGACGGTGGCCGCTGACCTGCTGGCTCTGACCCTGATCACGCCTCCGGGCGAGCAGGGTGCGGACATCGCCGTCGGAACCGCCCAGCGCCTCGGGGTTCCGCTGTTCTTCGGCGGCCCGCATGCCGCCTACATGGCGGTGCGGGCCGGCATGGAGCGCACGCTCCCGGGCCGCATCGTCGGCGTCTCCAAGGACAACGCTGGCGCGCCCGCCTACCGGCTGGCCCTCCAGACCCGCGAGCAGCACATCCGCCGGGAGAAGGCGACGTCCAACATCTGCACCGCCCAGGCGCTGCTGGCCATCGTGTCTTCCTTCTACGCCGTTTACCACGGCCCCGACGGCCTGAAGGCAATCGCCGAGACCGTCCACAACAACGCCCGCGTCCTCGCCACCGCGCTCAAGACGGCGGGCCGTGAACTGGTCAGCGACTCCTTCTTCGACACCCTCACTGTGCGGGTGCCCGGCAAGGCCCACAAGGTCATCACCGCCGCGGAGGCCCGGGGGATCAACCTGCGCCTCATCGATGCGGACACCGTTGGCGTCTCCATTGATGAGACGACGACGGCGGAGGTGCTGTCCGCCGTGGCCGTCGCCTTCGGCGCCGGTCCCGTAGGGGACGCAGTGGGCTTCGAACTTCCGCAAGCCGTGCGGCGCACCTCCGCATACCTGCAGCACCCGGTGTTCAACACGCACCGCTCCGAGACCCAGCTGTTGCGCTACATCCGTAAGCTCTCCGACCGCGACCTGGCGCTGGACCGGACCATGATCCCGCTGGGCTC